>JAVHXR010000453.1 GCA_031119515.1 Propionicimonas sp. | reverse complement strand
CGGGCGCGCCGACAGCGACCGGCCGCCCCTGGCCGGCCAGCCGGCCGATCCGCGCCGGCGCGGCCGACAGCCGGTCGACGACGGCCGGCCAGCCCATCCGTCCGGTGTTGACCATCACCTCCAGGACGACGGCGAGGGCCTGCTCCAGTCCGAGCATGCCGGGCAGCGCGATGTCGAACGGGTGGTCCTTGTCCTGCCGGGCGTGCGGGGCGTGGTCGGTGCCGACGGTGTCGATGGTGCCGTCGGCCAGGGCCTCCCGGATCGCCTCGATGTGCTCCGAGGTGCGCAGCGGCGGGTTGACCTTGAAGGTGGTGTCGAAGCCCTCCACCAGCGAGGTGTCCAGCAGGAGGTGGTGGGGGGTGGCCTCGGCCGTGACCTGGATCCCGCGGCGCTTCGCCCAGCGGATCACGTCCACGCTCTCGGCGGTCGAGACGTGGCAGACGTGCAGCCGCGCGCCGGCGAGTTCGGCCAGCTGGACGTCGCGCGCCACGATCACCGACTCGGCCTGGGCCGGCCAGCCCGGCAGGCCGAGCCTGCCGGAGATCTCGGACTCGTGGCAGCAGGCTCCCGGGCCGGCCAGCCGCGGATCCTGGGCGTGCTGGGCGACGACGCCGTCGTACGGCCTGACGTAGGTGAGGGCGCGGCGCATCAGCAGCGGGTCGGACACGCAGCGGCCGTCGTCGGAGAACACCCGAACCCTGGCGCGGGAGGTCGCCATCAGTCCGAGTTCGGCGAGTTCCGCGCCGGCCAGCCCCTTCGTGACGGCGCCGACCGGGACCACCTGGCAGTGGCCCTCCCGCTCGCCGAGGGACGCGATGTACTCGGCCGCCTCGGCGGTATCGGTCACCGGGTCGGTGTTCGCCATCGCGTGGACGCAGGTGTAGCCGCCCCGCGCGGCGGCACGCGTCCCGGTGGCGACGGTCTCGGCGTCCTCCCGGCCCGGCTCGCGCAGGTGGGTGTGGAGGTCGACCAGCCCGGGCAGGGCGAGCAGACCGTCGGCGTCGATCCGTTCGGTGCCCGGGGCGGCATCGGCCGGATCGGCGAACACCCCGTCGGCGATCAGCAGGTCGCCGCGCGCTCCGTCCGCCGTCGTCGCGCCGGTGATCAGCAGCTGCGTCACGCCTGTGTCCCTTCGTCTGAGCCGCCCAGCAGGTGGTAGAGCACGCTCATCCGGACGGCGACCCCGGCGGCCACCTGGTCGAGGACGAGCGAGTTGACCGCGTCCGCGGCCTCGGAGGAGATCTCGACGCCGCGGTTCATCGGTCCCGGATGGCAGATCGCGGTGCCGTCCTTGAGCCGGTCCAGTCGTTCCAGGGTCAACCCGTAACCCTCGGCGTACTCCCGCGGGGTCGGGAAGAACCCGCCCGCCATTCGTTCGCGCTGCACCCTCAGCATCATCACGACGTCGGAGTCGGCCAGCACCGAGTCGAAGTCGGAGGTGACCCGGCAACCCCAGGCCTCGACCCCGGTCGGCAGCAGTGTAGGAGGAGCAACCAGGGTGACGTCCGCGCCGAGGGTGCGCTGCAGCAGCACGTTGCTGCGTACCACCCGGGAGTGCAGCAGGTCGCCGACGATCGCGATCCGTTTGCCGTGCCAGCCCTCGACGCCGAGCCGGCGGAAGTGCCGCCGGATGGCGTAGGCGTCCAGCAGCGCCTGGGTGGGGTGCTCGTGCTGGCCGTCCCCGGCGTTGACGACGTGCGCCTTCACCCAGCCCGCGGCCTGCGCGACGGCGCCGGAGGAGGAGTGCCTGATGACGAACGCGTCCACCCCCATCGCGTCCAGGGTGAGCATGGTGTCCCGCAACGATTCGCCCTTGGAGGTGGACGAGCCCTTCGCCGAGATGTTGATGGTGTCGGCCGACAGCCACTTGCCGGCGATCTCGAACGAGCTGCGGGTGCGGGTGGAGTCCTCGAAGAAGACGTTGACGATGGTGCGGCCGCGCAGTGCCGGCAGTTTCTTGACCGGACGGGTCTGGACCTGGTGCATCTCCTCGGCGAGGTCGAGGATGCCCTCCACCTCGGCCAGGTTGAGGTCGCCGGCGCTGAGCAGGTGCTTCACCGGTCGCCCTCCCGTTCGATGGTGACCTCGTCGGTGCCGTCCACAGCGGCCAGCCGGACGCTCACCCGCTCATCGGCGGCGGTCTGGATGGTGCGGCCGACGGCGTCGGCCGCGATCGGCAGCTCCCGGTGACCCCGATCCACCAGCACCGCCAGCCGGACCGCACGGGGCCGGCCGAGGTCGCGCAGGGCGTCGAAGGCCGCGGCGATCGTCCGTCCGGAGTAGAGGACGTCGTCCACCAGCACCACCACGGCGTCGTCGATGCTGCGCGGGAGTTCGGTCCGTCCGACCGGACGGGTCGGGTGGCGACGGAGGTCGTCGCGGTACATCGTGATGTCGAGCGAACCGACCGGGACGGGGTGGCCCTCGATCTGCGACAGCAGGTCTGCCAGCCGGTGGGCGAGCGGGACGCCGCGGGTCGGGATGCCGAGCAGCAGCAGGTCGTCCGCGCCACGGTTGGCCTCGAGCAGTTGGTGCGCCATCCGGGTCAGCGCCCGAGACAACTCCTCGGAGTCGATGATCACGCGGGCGGGATCGGGGCTGTCAGCAGGCAGACTCACTCGGTCGACTCCTCAGGCTCTCGGCAGGGTGGCCTCGGGCTACCCGCTTCGAACCGCCAGAGTAGTCCAGACGCCTGCCCGTGCTCACCACCGTTCATCCGCACCCACCCGTCGAGGGCCAGTGTCTGGGGGGGGGTGGCTGTCGGTGTGGGGAGGGGCGCCGACAGGTGGTGCGGGTGTCGAGAGCCAGCTTTCGTCGTCGAGGGCCAGCCTTCGTTGTCGAGGGCCAGTGTCTGGGGGGTGGCTGTCGGCGTGGGGTGGGGCGCCGACAGGT
>JAVHXR010000040.1:7262-12041 GCA_031119515.1 Propionicimonas sp. | reverse complement strand
CGCGCACCTGCACCTGTCCGAGGCGATGTTCGACTCCTCCGTGGTGGCCGGCCACCAACTGGAGCGGGTGGTGCTGACCAGCAACCCCGGCGACTTCGCGATCCGGCGGGACGCGGCGCGGACGTTCGCGGCGAACGTCTTCGCCGGCCACGCCGACTACTACGGCGAGGCGACGGTGGACGGCGACCTCGGCTGGTGGCACGACTTCGTCGACCCCTGGTCGCCGCACGGCGGCACCACCGACCAGGTGGTGGCGGTCCTGCTGGCGAGCTTCGGTGTCGCCGACCCGGCCGCGGCCGGCGTGCTGGTCCCGCCGTTGGTGCAGGCCCAGGCCGCCGCGCCGTAGCCGGCTACCCGGTCACCCACAGCGGCTCGGCCCCGGGGACCGCGACCAGCGACTGCCCGCTCGACAGGTCGATCAGGACGGTGACGGAGTTGTCGGTCGCCCCGGAGGTCAGGTCCTCGGCGGGAGCCCCTGGGCTGAGGATCTCCGCCCAGGCGTAGCGGCCGTTGCCGGAGACCCCGGTGTCCAGCAGCCTGCCCAGCGACGGCGGCACCGTGGCCACCGTCACCTCGGTGGCGCCGGGACTGGAGTGGGTCAGCCGCGAGGTGATCGCGGCGGCGTCCTCGAGCAGGGTGACGTCGTCGAACTGCTGCACCCATTCGGTAGGGCTGATCATGGTCCGCTTGCCCGCCAGGACGTCGGTCCGGCCGGCGTCCCCCGGCGGGGGCAGGATCGTCGTGGCACCGCTCGCGAGGTCGAGCATGGCCTCGTCCGTCCCGTCCAGCACCACCAGGGTGGTGGTCCCCGGCAGGAAACCGAGCAGCCGGTCGTGGCTGCCGAGCGGGGTGAGGGCCGAGCCGGCCTCGATGCCGGTCAGGAAGACCTGCCCGGCGTCGTCCTGCAGCACCAGCGAGCGGGCGCCGGGGATGAACCCCCAGTCGGTCACCCGCACCGGGCTGCCGTCGGCGGCGGTGACCTCGCGGGGGGAGGCGGACACGTCGGCGATGTCCTGCAGGAACAGGGCGTTGTCGTAGAACCGGTCGCCGTCGGTCTGCTGCCCGGTGAGGGTGTACCCGACCAGTCCCTGTTCGGCCGATCCCTGGAGAAGTCCGATGTCGGTGCCCTCCGGGGTCTCCAGGGTCAGCAGGTCGGCGCCGGGGCCGGCCGAACCCACCAGCCTGGACTCCAGGTCGCTGGTTCGGCTGACGGCGATGATCATGCCGGCGACGACGGTGAACGCCTCGATGCCGGTCCCGCTCAGCACGGTGACCGGATCGCCGCCGGCGGGATCGGTCCGCAGCACCTGGTCGTCGGTCCCGAACGCCCACGGGCCGCGGCTGACCAGCGAGTACACCGCATAGCCGGGGGTGGTGAAGGAATGGCTCCACTCCACGGCGATGCCGGTGTGGCGGCTGCGGACCTCGTGGATCGAGACGGTGTAGTCGGTGGCGTAGGCGAGGGGCCGGGTGAACGTCACCACCACCGTGGCATCGCGGGTCTCCACGGTGAAGGGCGCCGCCGGGATGACCTCGACCTGGTCCGGGGTGACCTCGGCGAGCGGCTGCCGTCCGGACAGCTGGAGGCGCTCGCCGGCCGCCGCCACCGCCCGATCCACGGCGATGCTCGCACGGGTGAGGACGGGACCTCGGCCGGCGCCGACCACCGCCAGCCCGACCGCCACCACGGCCAGCGTGAGGCAGGCCGTGACGGCCAGCAGCCAGAAGCCGCGAGCGCTGCGCCGTGGGTGCTCAGAAGTCATAGGGCTGGGCCGGGATCTCGATCGACTCGAGGGTGGAGGGTTTCAGCACGATCACGGTGGAGCTGCCGTCCGAGGTCGCGACGAAGGTGCCGGTGACCTCCAGCCAGCCGTCGACCGGGTAGGTGTCAGCCCAGCCCGGCACCGCGACCGGGACGCCGACCGGCTGGGCGTCGACGGTGCAACAGGTCACGACGAAGCGGGCCAGGTAGAGGACGTCGGGGTTGCCGTCCGGGGACGGGGTGACGAAGCCGGACAGGGTCGCCTGCTGCCCGGCGTAGCCGAGCGCGGTCGAGGGGTTGGCCACCAGCGCCGCCCAGTCCCGCAGCGCGAACCCTGCCGGGTCGGCGCCGACGAGGGTGACGGCGTCGGTGTCGAGGGAGGAGTTCAGGTCGCGCTGCTCCAGGGTCGCCGTGCTCAACGTGGCAGGCGGGATGACCAGCAGCCCCACCACCAGCGCGAGACCGGCCAGCACCGTGCCCGCCCCGCGCAGGCGTCGCCGCGTCCGCCCCTGGGGGGCGTGGTCGTGGTCGTCGTGGTCGTCGCCGGCATCGCCCGGCAGGAGCGCGAACGCGACCACGGTGGCGACCAGCGCGAGGACCACCGCGACGGTGGTGAAGACGAAGTAGCGCGGGTGGATGTACAGGCCGAGCTGGCCGGTCGCGGCCAGCCAGCAGGTGGCGACGATCCCGATCAGGCCGAGCAGGAGTCCGGCCGGGGGCCGGCGGCGGGGCGGTTCAGACGACAAGGTTCATCCCCAATCCGAGCACGAGCGTGCACAGCGCCACCAGCGTCGCGATCAGGGCGAGCGCGCGGGTCGTGAAGGTCGTGCGCAGCAGCGCCAGCATCTTGATGTCGATCATCGCGCCGAACACCAGGAAGGCGACGATCGCGCCCGGGGCGAACGTGGCGGAGAACGACATGATGAAGAAGGCGTCGACGTTGGAGCAGACCGAGACCACGAACGCGAGGGCCATCAGGACGAGCACCGACACCACCGGGTTGCTCCCGAGCTCCACCAGCAGCGCCCGCGGGACCCCGACCTGGATCGCGCCGGCGATCACCGACCCTGCCACCAGCGCGGGCAGCATGGTCGCTGTCTCCTCGGCGAAGAGCCGGGCGCTGCGCACCCCGCGTCCCTGGGCGGCGGGCGGGGTGGCGTGGCAGCGGGCCTCGAAGCTGGCGGTGAGCAGCGACTCGGGGTCGGGGTGGCGGGAGAACAGCCAGCCGAGCAGGTTGGCGATCACGAACGCCCCGGCGATCCGGGCGACCAGGATTCCGTCCTCCCAGCCGAAGGCCTGGTAGGTGGTGATGATCGTGACAGGGTTGAGGATCGGTGCCGCGAGCAGGAAGGTGAGGGCGTCACCGACGCCGAGGCCGCGCATCATCAGGCCGCGGGCGAGCGGGACGTTGCCGCACTCGCAGACCGGGAACAGGATGCCGAGCACGGAGAGCACCATCCGGCGCAGGAAAGGGTTGCGGGGCAGGTAGCGCTGCCAGATCCGGTCCGGCACCCAGACCTGGACAAGGATCGAGATCGCGATCCCGAGGAAGACGAACGGGAGCGACTCCACGAAGACGCTGACGGAGAGGGTGACGAAGTCGCGGCCCGCGGCAGGCAGCCACGACGTCCACGCCGGATCCGCCACGAGTCGCAGTCCGAGCAGGGCGGCGGCGACTCCGAGGACGGCCAGGACGCGCAGCCCGATCGCCCGGCGGTCGGGCGCCGGACGCGGTGCCGGCCGGGTGGCCGTCGGTTCACGGCGCGTGGACTGCATGGGCCTGCCTGCGGGGATCGGGGAAGTTCCGCAGCAGCTTAACCGCAGCCGCGTCCGCCTCCGGTCAGGCTCGCTCGGCGGCCGCCACCGGGTCGGGGATCGCCTCGGGCGCCGAGCCGGTGGCCGGGGTCTCCTGGCGTCTCCGGCTGCTGCCGTACAGGACGCCTGCCACCACCACCGCGGAGCCGGCCAGTTCGAGGACGGCCGGGCGCTCGCCGAGCACCAGCCAGGCGGCGGTGATTCCGACGACGGGGACGAGCAGCGAGTACGGCGCCACCCGACTGGCCGGATAGCGAGCCATCAGGTGCGTCCAGAGCCCCGAGCCGGCCAGCGTCCCGAGCAGGATGGTGTAGGCGAGGCCGGCCAGAGCGAGCAGCCCGGTGGTGGTGGCGAGGGTGGTGAAGGAGGTCGCGATCCGCTCCGTCCCCTCGGTGAGCAGCGAGGCCGCCAGCAGCGGCACCGGGGGGACGACGCTCATCCACAGCACGAGGTGGAGCGGCTTGGCGTCCGGGTTGCCGGCGGAGGCCAGCCGGTTGCCGAGGTTACCGAGCGCCCAGCCGAGCCCGCCGGCGACAGTGAGCAGGAAGGGCAGCAGGGCGGCCGACTCCCAGCGCTGCACGCCGACCAGGCACAACCCGCCGACGGCGACGACGATCCCGATGACCTGGCGTCGGCTCAGGCGTTCCCGCAGCAGCGCCGCACCGAGCACGACCGTGAAGGGGGCCGACGACTGCAGCACGAGCGAGGCGAGGCCGGCGGGCATGCCGGCAGCCATCGCCGAGTAGAGGAACAGGAACTGAAGGATCCCGAAGCCGGTGCCGTAGAGCACCAGCCAGCGCACCGGCACCCCCGGCCAGGGCACGAACAGGAGCGTCGGCAACGCGATCAGGGCGAACCGCAACGCCACGAGGAACAGCGGCGGGAACTGTTCGAGCGAGGCGGCGATCGCGATGAAGTTGAGGCCCCAGAGCACGGCAACGGTGACCGCGAGGAGGCGGTGGAGGGGGAGCACGGCCCAAGTCTTCCCCGGAATTGGTTAAGGCACAATCAAGAACTGTTTGCCGGTGATGTAGGTTGCCTACATGGAGGCGCATCATCTCGCGCTGCTGCGCGAACTGGCGGTCCACGGCAGCGTGACCGCTGTCGCAGCAGCCGGCCACCGCACCCCGTCCGCGGTGTCGCAGCAACTGAAGGTCGCCCAGCGGGCGCTCGGGGCGGAGCTCGTCGAGGCCGACGGCCGG
>JAVHXR010000040.1:1260-7252 GCA_031119515.1 Propionicimonas sp. | reverse complement strand
GACCGAGGCCGGCCGGCTGCTGGCCGACTGCGGTGAGGAGGTGGCGGTCGCACTGGCCCGTGCGCAGGCCCGCTGGGACGCCTACCGCGGCGCGACGACCGGCACCGTGTCGGTGGCGTCCCTGCCGAGCGCGGCCGCCTTCCTGCTGCCGGCGGCGCTGGCCGACCTCGCCGCGGCCGGCATCCAGGTGCGGTGCGACGACGTCGACGTGGCGGAGCACGAGTACGCGGCGTTCACGGCGAGCCACGACCTGGTGATCGCCCACAGCCTGGCCGGCCCGACCCCGGCCGGGGCGGAGCGGCTGGCGACCACCGTGCTGGCCCGGGAGCCGCTCGACATCGCGCTCCCGGCCGGGCACCGGCTGGCCGGGCGGTCCGAGCTGGCACCGGAGGACCTGGTGGACGAGTCCTGGGTGGCGGTGCCTCGGGGCTACCCGTTCGACACCGTCCTGCAGCGGATCGCAGCCCACACCGGCCGCGACCTGAGGGTCGTCCAGCGGGTGCGCGACAACCGGCTGGTGGAGGCGCTGGTGGCGGCCGGGGGCTGCGTCGCTGTGCTGCCGCGGTTCACCACGCCGTCCCGGGCCGGGGTGGTGCTGCGTCCGTTGGCGCAGGTGCGCGCGCGCCGCTACATCGTCGCGGTGATGCGCCCGGATCGCGCCGAGCGGCTGGTGGTGGTGGAGGCGCTCAAGGCGCTCCGCCGCGCCGGCGAACAGATCGCCCGCGCCCACGGCTGAGCCGGCGCTGGCCGAGGGCCAGTGCCTGAGCGCTGGCTGTCGGTGGTGGGGGTGGGGGGTCGTCAGGGTCTGGGGGTGTTTTCGCCGCCCCTGTTTCGTCGAGGGCCAGTGCCTGAGCGCTGGCTGTCGGTGGTGGGGGTGGACGGTGGTCAGGGCCTCGGGGTGTTTTCGACGTCCTGTTTCGTCGAGGGCCAGTGCCTGAGCGCTGGCTGTCGGTGGGGGGCGGGGGTCAGGGCCGGCTGCAGGAGCCGCAGATCCCGAAGAACTCCAGCTCGTGGTCCAGCTCGCCGAAGCCGTGGTCGCTGGCGATGGTGCGGACCATCGCCTCGAGGCCGGGCAGGGTGATCTCCTCGGTGCGGCCGCAGGTGCGGCACACCAGGTGGTGGTGGTGGCCGGGGGAGCAGGTCCGGTAGGCGACCTGGCCGTCCGGGGTGCGGATGGCGTCCAGTTCCCCGGCGGTCGCCATCGCCGCGAGCGTCCGGTAGACCGTCGCCAGGCCGACGGCGGAACCGTCGTGGCGCATCCGGTCGTGGATGTCCTGACTGGTGGCGAAGCCGTCCAGCGCCTCCACCGCCGAGCGGATCTCGGCCCGCTGCCGGGTCTTCCGCGGCGGTGTGGCGGATCGCTCAGTGCTCGTCATAGTGGTCCTCGTGGGCGGCGTGCCGGTGGCCGTCGTGCACGTAGTCGACGTGGCCCGCGTGCTCCACCGCCCGGTGGCCGCAGTTCGGGCCGTGGACGTGCGGGTGCTCCTCGGGGACCTTCTGCCGGGTCGCCTCGTCGTCCGGCGAGCCGACCTGGCGGGGCGCGGTGGAGTCGCCCTGCAGCAGCCGCGACAGCGGCCAGCTGGCGGCGAAGAGCAGGATCGCGATCACCACGATCAGCGCGCCGGGCGCGGTGTCGAGGTAGTAGGAGCCGATCGTTCCCGACACCGCGGCCACTGCGCCGACCCCCATCGCGGCGAACATCCCGCGGCGGAAGCCGGTCACCACCTGGTTCGCGGTCGAGACCGGGACGACCATCAGCGCGCTCACCAGCAGCAGCCCCACCGTCCGCATCGACACCGTGACGGTGATGGCCGCGAGCGCGACGACAAGGATGTTGAGCACCCTCACCGGCAGCCCGATGGTGCGGGCGAACGGCTCGTCGGCGGAGACCGCGAACAGCTGCGGCATCAGCCCGATGCTGACCACCAGCACGACCAGCCCGAGCACGGCGATCACCCACAGGTCGGGAGCCCCCACCGTGAGCAGCGAGCCGAACAGGTATCCCGCCAGCGTGCCCGCGCCCTGGCCGGCCAGGCCGGCCAGCAGCAGGCCGCCGGACAGGCCACCGTAGAACAGGATCGCCAGGCCGACGTCGCCCTGGGCGCGGCCCGCCTCGCGGAGGAGCTCGATCGCGATCGCTCCGGCCACGCACACCACGATCGCCAGGGGCAGCGGCGCCGTCCCGGTGAGCAGGGCGAGACCGACGCCGGCGACGGCGAGGTGCCCCAGCCCGTCTCCGAGCAGGCTCAACCGGCGCTGCACGATATAGGTGCCGATGGCGGGTGCCATCACCCCGGTGATCAGGGCGGCGAGGATCGCGCGTTGCATGAACTCCAGGCTCAGCCACTCCATGTCAGACCGCCTCCAGGCCGGTCACGGCCGGGTTGTCGGCCAGGTCGTCGGACTCGTGCCCGCCGTGGCGGTGGGCGGGGTGTGGGACGTGCGGACCGATCCGGCCGTCACGCACCAGCACGGCCCGGTCGAGCACGGAGGCGAACGGCCCGATCTCGTGCAGCACCATGACGATCGTGGTGCCGCGCGCCTTCAGGTTCTCCGCGACGCCGGCAAGCAGGGACTGGGTGACGTGGTCGACACCGGCCAGCGGCTCGTCCCAGACCATCAGGTCGGCCTGCGAGGCCAGTGCCCTGGCGATCAGGACCCGCTGCTGCTGGCCGCCGGACAGTCGCGCGAAGCGGTCACCGGCCCGCTCGGCGAGGGCGACCGCGTCGAGGGAGTCCAGGATCGCGGCCTTGTCGGCGGCCGTCTCCGGCCGGAACGCCCGGCGCCGTCCGAGGCGTCCGCTGGCCACCACCTCGCGGGCGGTGGCCTGCTGGACAAGGATGCCGCTGCGCTGGGGGACGTAGCCGACCCGCGCCCAGTCCCGGAACCGGTCGAGCGGAGTGCCGAAGAGTTCGACCAGGCCACGGTGGGCGGTGAGCCCGAGCACGGCACGCATCAGCGTGGTCTTTCCCGAGCCGTTGTTGCCGAGGATCGCCACCGCCTCGCCGGCGGCGACCTCGAGGTCGACGCCGCGCACGATCGGTACTCCGGAGAGTGCGACGTCGAGGCCGGCGGCGCGGATCGCCGGCGGGGCGGCGGGCGGGTTCGTCACGAGCAGGAGTTCGCTTTCTGGAGGGCGGCGAGGTTGGCGCGCATGACCTCAAGGTAGTCGCTGCCGCGGGAGGCGTCGGTCAGTCCCTCCAGCGGGTCGAGGACGTCGGTGGCGAGGCCGAGGTCGTGGGCGATGGACTCCGCCACCACCGGGGAGACAAGGGTCTCGAAGAAGATCGTGGTGACGCCCTCCCTGGTGGCGATCTGCTGGACCTCGGCGATCCGGGCCGCGGACGGTTCCGCGTCCGGCTCGAGACCACGGATCCCGACCTGCTCGAGGTCGTAGCGGTGCGCGAGGTAGCCGAAGGCGGCGTGAGAGGTGATGAAGGTGCGCAGGCTGCAGTTCGCCAGGCCGGCGCTCAGTTCCTTGTCGAGGGTGTCGAGTTCGGCGAGCAGGGCGTCGGTGTTGCTACCGAACTCGGCAGCCGCCTCAGGGCGGGCCTGTGCCAGGGCGTCCCGGACGTGCTCGGCGACCGCGGCGAGGTTGGTCGGGTCGAGCCAGGTGTGCGGATCGAGCGCGCCGTGCTCGTCCTCCTCCCCGGCGTGCTCCTCCTCGGCGTGGTCGTCCTCGCCGGCCGGCAGGAACTCCACGAAGTCGGCGACGTCGACGGTGCGCTGCGGGCTGGCCTGCTCCAGCGCGGTGTCGATCGCGGGCTGGAAGCCGGACTGGAACACCACGAGGTCGGCGGTCGACAGCAGCCCGACCTGCTTGGGGGTGAGTTCGAGGTCGTGCGGCTCGGCGCCCGGCGTCGTCAGGTTCTCCACGTCCACCAGGTCGCCGCCCACCCGTTCGACCACGAACTCGAACGGGTAGAAGGCCACGGCGGCCGTGAGGCCGGCGGCGGGGGTTCCGGTCTGCGCACTGCCGCAGGCAGCGAGCGAGCCGGCCAGGAGGGCGGTACCGAGGACGAGGGAGAGCGGTCGGAGCAAGGACGTCATGGGAATCATTCTCATTTAGAAGAGGGCCCGCTGTCAAAGCGCCGGCCCGGCCGGGGACGGGCGGTGGCGGCACCGCCGGGTCCGGAGCCTCCGCGGGCGCGACCGCGGGCCCGGGCGCCGAGGTGTCGAACCGCCCGGCTCACGGCGAAGGGACGAGTTCCACGGCCCGGTCACAGCGGGCGATGAGCGCCGGATCGTGCGTGATCACGAGAACCGGGCGGTCGTCGCTTCCTGCCCACAGGTCGTCCACCAGCGCTGTCGCCGTCGCCGCGTCGAGGTGTTCGGTGGGTTCGTCCAGCACCAGGACCTGGTAGTCGCCGACCAGCACCCGCGCGAGCGCCAGGCGCCGCGCCTCGCCGCCGGACAGGGTAGCGCCCGCCTCCCCGACCAGCCGGGACGGGGGGAGGTCGAGCCCGGCGCGGGCGAGCGCGTCCGAGACCTCGCCGGGCCCGGCGTCTCGGTTGCCGATCCGGACGTTCTCGTCCACCGAGGTGGTGAAGATGTGGGCGTCCTGGGCGAGGTAGCCGACCGCCCCGCGCACCTCGACCCGGCCGGCCCGGGCGGGGATGAGTCCCAGCACGGTCGCGGCGACGGTGGTCTTCCCGATGCCGCTCGGGCCGACCAGGGCGACCTTCTCCCCGGCAGCGATCTCGAGGCTCAGACCTTCGACGACAGGGTCGTGGCCCGGCCACCCGGCCGAGAGTCGGTCCAGCCGGAGGGTGGGCTCCTCGACCGCGGGGCCGGCCGGCGGGCGGTCACCCGACCCGATCGGGTCCGCCGCCAGGACGGCTTCGACCCGCCGCAGGGCGGTCCTGGCGCGGGTGGCGGTCTGGGCCGACAGGGTGAGCGTCGACAGCGCCTCGTGCAGCGCCAGCGGGGTGAGGACGAGCACCGCCAGCATCACCGGCGCGAGGGTCCCGGCCGCGACCTGGTGGCCGCCGATGGCCAGCGCCGCGACGACAGCCGTCCCGGCGGCGAGGACCTGGCCGGCGCCGGCCAGGCCGCGGACGGCCGCCGAGCGATCGGCGGCGCGCCGAAGCCGGGTGTCGATCGCTCCGAACCGCTCCAGCCACGCGGGAGCCGCGCCGTACGCGACCAGGTCGGGTGCGCTCCTGGCGATCCCGTGGACGGTACCGGCGAGTTCGCCGCGGAGTGGGACGACCGCAGCGTCCGCCCGGCCGGACCCGAGCTTTGCCAGCGCGGGGATCAGCAGCCCGGCCACCGCCGACGTCGCCAGCAGGACGATGGCCGACCCGGGTGACAGCAGGCCGAGCGCCGCTGCGGTGACGACCAGCACGAGGGCCGAGGACGCGAACGGCAGCCAGACCCGGACGACGAGGTCCTGGATGGCCTCCACGTCCGCGATCACCCGCGCCAGCAGGTCGCCGCGTCGACGGCCGAGCAGGGTGGTCCGGGCGAGCCGGGTGTAGGTGTCCAGCCGGAGTTCGGACTGGAGCCGCAGCGCGACGTCGTGGCCGGACAGCCGCTCGAGGTAGCGGAAGACGCCCCGCCCGATGCCGAAGGCGCGGACGGCGGTGGCCGGGGCGTACAGGTACAGCACCGGCGGGTGCTCGGCCGCCCGGGAGAGCAGCCAGGCCGACACCGCCATCAGCGCGACCGCGGAGCCGGTGGCGAGGAAGGCCAGCAGCCCGGCCATGGCGAGCCGGCCGCGGGAGCCGGGAACTGCGTCGAACAGCCGCCGCAGCAGCGGCGTGAGGCCGGCCCCGGGGGCGGACCGGGCGGGTGACGGCCGTGAGATCCCGGCGTTCGCCGGGATGACGTTGGTGGGTTCCTCGCGCGGGGGGTTCGTCGGTTCGTCATCCCGGGCGTGCCCCGGGATCTCTGGGGCGAGTGTCAGCCGTGAGGTCGCGTGGTTCGCGGGGATGGCGTTGGTGGGTTCCTCGCGCGGGGGGTTCGTCGGTTCGTCATCCCGGGCGTGCCC
>JAVHXR010000040.1:0-1160 GCA_031119515.1 Propionicimonas sp. | reverse complement strand
CGGGATCTCTGGGGCGAGTGTCAGCCGTGAGGTCGCGGCGTTCGCCGGGATAGCGTTGGCGGGCGACCCGATGGCGAGCACCCGGTCAGCGGCAGCCAGGACGGCGGGCCGGTGGCTGACCACAACGGTGGCGGTTCCGGCCGCCCGCAGGCTGGCCAGCAGGCCGGCCTCGGTGTCGGCGTCCAGGCCGGCGGTCGGCTCGTCGAGCACCAGCAGCCGGGCGCGTCCCAGGGTCACCCGCAGCAGCGCGCGGGCGACCGCGATCCGCCGCCGCTCCCCGGCCGAGACGCCTTCGGCCTCGTCCCCGACCAGGTGGTCCGGCGCCAGGCTGCCCGCCCCGGCCAGGGCGAGGGCCTCGCGGACGGCGGCGTCGGTCGCAGCCGGGTGGCCGAGCCGCACGTTGTCGGCGACGGTCCCGGCGACGAGCCCGGGTTGCTGGCCCACCCAGGCGACCTCGCCGTCGAGCGCGACGCCGCCGCCGGTCGGGGTGAGGAACCCCACCACCGCGTTCAGCAGGGTGGTCTTTCCCCCGCCGCTCGGCCCGGTCAGCGCGACCACCTCGCCGGTCCGGACCTCGAACGAGGTCGGTGAGAGAGCCGGCCGGTCCGTGCCGGGGTAGGTGTGGGACAGCCCGCGGACGGCTAGCACGACGCCGGACGCCAGCTCGGGACCGCCGGGGCCGCCCGACGGTGCCGCCGCCGGGGCATCGATCAGGTCGAAGGCCGCCTCCGCGGCGGCGATGCCGTCCGCCGCGTCGTGGTAGAGAGCCCCGACCTGGCGGACCGGCAGGTACGCCTCGGGCGCCAGGATGAGGACGAAGAGCGCCGTCGCGAGATCGAGGTCGCCGAAGAGCACGCGGAACCCGACCGTGACCGCGATCACCGCCACCGACAGGGTGGAGAGCAGTTCCAGCACCAGCGCGGAGAGGAACGAGACCCGCAGCGTCCGCATCGTCTCGCTCCGGTGGGCCGCCTCACTGCGCCGCAGCCCCTCCGCCTGGGCCTTCGCACGGCCGAACACCTGGAGCGTCGGCAACCCGGCCACCAAGTCGGCGAAGTGGGTGGCGAGCCGCACCTGGACCGCCCAGCGCCGCCTGGTGAGCGCCTCCGTCGTCCAGCCGACCAGCATCATGAACACCGGGATCAGCGGCAGCGTGAGCG
>JAVHXR010000452.1 GCA_031119515.1 Propionicimonas sp. | reverse complement strand
CGCCAAGCTGGTCTCCGCCGACGAGATCGTCGACGAGCTGTTGAACGCCGTCGTCCCCGACCTGCCGTTCTCCGGCGGCGACCGGGTGGCGTTGATGGTCAACGGCCTCGGCGGAACCCCGATCAGCGAGCTCTACCTGCTGTACGGGATCGCCGCGAAGAAGCTCGCCGACAAGGGCATCACGATCGCCCGCAGCTACGTCGGCGAGTACTGCACCAGCCTCGAGATGGCCGGTGCCTCGATCACGCTGGTCAAGCTGGACGACGAGATCGAGGAGCTGCTGGCGGCGCCGGCGTCCATCGTGAACCGGATCTTCTGACCCAGCGTCGAGGGTCGGTCCGGCACCGAAGGCGCTGCCGGACCGACCCGTTCGACGACCGGGTGCCGGTCAGTCCCGGGTGCCCCCGGGGGCGGTCGGCGTGGCGTGGCCGGGCGGACCCGAACGCTCGAGGATCGCCTGGACGACGCGTTCGCAGGCGTCCTCGTCCCGCAGGGTGAAGGTTGCGGCGCGGCGGCCGGCGTAGGGCTCCAGGGACGGGCCTGCCTCCAGCAGCAGGGCCAGTTCCCGTTCGGCGTCCTGCCGGTCGACGCACACCGGGCCGAAACCGTCGCGCCCGGTCTCGAAGTACCCCGGCCTGCGACCGCTCCCACCGGTGAAGAAGGTGTCCCGGTCGAACTGGAAGTAGAGCACCGGGCGGTCGATCAAGGCGGCGTCGAAGGCGACCGAAGAGTAGTCGGTCACCACGACCGCGGCTCTGGCCAGGATGTCCTGGATGTCGATCTCGTGGTAGCCGGCGACCCGGACCCCCGGCGCCCGGCCCGGCTCGGCCAGCGCCGGCCCCAGGTTCGGGTGGGGAACGACCACCCGTTCAAGGCCTCGCGCCGACGCGAGCTCGGCCAGCGTCGGAGAGTTCACCAGCCCGAACCACTCGCTGGCGTACCGGCTCTCCCAGAAACCGGGACGCAACGCGAGCCGGTTGCTGCTTCCGCTGCGGACGGCGAGCCCGCGCCGCCAGGTCGGGAGGAAGACGATCAGCCGACGCTCGTCGGGAGCGACCGACCGAGCCTTTCGCAGCAGCTCGTCGTGACGGGGCAGGCCGCTGAGCAGCACCTCGCGGTCGGTGAAGACGTAGTTGCCGCCGTCCTCGGTGAAGGAGGCGTACTCCTGCGGTGTCGTGCAGACGAGCGTGTCGAGCGGACGGGAGTTGAACCAGCGGGAGAGGTCGTCGTGCGCCACCCCGTGCTGCAGGAAGTGGAACTGCCACCCCGGCTCGCCCGCGATGCCCGGCCAATTGGGCGGGGAGGTGATGAAGCCGGAGACCTGGGACGACACCAGGTGGCGGCAGTTCAGCAGCGCGATCGTGTGGGCGCGCGACCCGTGGGCGAGCAGCCGGAAGCCTTCCCGTTCGAGGCGGGCCCAGTCGGGCGCGGCCCGGTCGAGCACGAACCAGGCATTGAGTTCGCGGTGGCGCGCGCACAGGTGGCGGTAGAGGTGCTCGGCGTTGTCGTGGGCCTCGGTGTCGCGGTCCATCACCAACCACGCGCCTGCGTACCGGCGTCCGCCGCGGCTGGGGGCTGCCCACCACACCAGCCAGGCCGACCGGTTGCGGGGGATCCTGCGGGCCCAGCCGGTGACCGCCGTCCGGAGCCTGCCGAGCCGCGCGCGAAGCCCCGGGCGGGCGGGCCCGCGGGCGCTACGCCCGGCCCGCGCCTTCGGTCCGCGCACGGCAACGGTGGTGCCTCCGACCCGGACGCTCCAGGCCCTCCCGTCCAGCGGAAGCCACGCGATCTGCTCGTCGACGACGGCGCGGCCGAAGAAGTGCACTCCCCGCCGCTTGGCGAACACCGGGCTGGCCGGCTCGCCGTCGGCGAGGAACTCGACATCCGCCGGCCCGGCGTCATGGAAGAACCGCACCTGCCCCAGCCGCCGGAACCGGTCGACCCGGCGGACCGCGAGCGAGTCGGGCGGAGGCAGCGGTCCGCGCAGCCCGAGCAGGGCCGCCCGGACGTCGCGGGTGAGGCCGTCGGCCCGCTCGATCAGGGCCGGGTCCAGTTCGGCCACGATCCGCGCCGCCCAGTCGAGCAGGCGCCCCGCCTCGGCTGGTGTCAGCGCGGCCGTGGGCGAGACGTCGCGCCGGTCGAGCAGGAAGTACCCGGCGAGGTCCGACAGCACATCCGACCTGACCGCGTCGGCCGGGGCTCCCGCGGTGGCCGGCGCGGCCAGGGCCGCCAGCTGGTGCTGGAAGTGCTCGTCATAGTCGGCTGGGTCGACCAGGCCGGGAGCGCGGTCGACCCGGCCGGCGCCGGGCTCGGCGGCCGGCATCGCGATCAGCCCGCCAGGGCGGTCGGCAGGATCGACAGCGGGACCGAGCCCAGGCCGAGGGCCCTGGAGTGGAAGTCCTTCAGGCTGAAGGGCTCGCCTGCGGCGTCCGCTGCGGCCGGGGCGCCGGCGCGGGCCTGCTCCCACAGCCGCTGCCCGATCTTGTACGACGGGGCCTGGCCGGGCCAGCCGAGGTAGCGGTTGAGCTCGAACCGCAGGAAGGCCTCGTCCATGTTCGCGTTCGCCTTGAACAGGTCCCACGCCTTCGCGGCGTCCCAGGTCCCCCCGCCCCAGCGTTGCGGAGCAGGCTTGCCGAGATGGACACCGATGTCGATGACGACCCGGGCGGCACGCATCCGCTGCCCGTCCAGCAGTCCGAGCCGGTCGCCGAGGTCGTCCATGAAGCCGAACTCCTCCATCAGCCGCTCGGCGTAGAGCGCCCAGCCCTCGCCGTGGCCGGAGGTCCACAGCACCAGCCGCCGCCAGCTGTTGAGCTGCTCGCGGATCAGCACCTGCTGGGCGATCTGGAGGTGGTGTCCCGGCACGCCCTCGTGGTAGACGGTCGTCTTCTCCCGCCAGGTGCTGAACTCCGT
>JAVHXR010000039.1 GCA_031119515.1 Propionicimonas sp. | reverse complement strand
GACCTGGCACTGCGGGACGATCCGACCGACTCCCTCGACAAGGACGGCCAGCGGCCGTACTCGATCGACCTGCAGTGGGTCGCGCCGGCGGCCTTCGACCCCGCCATCCACGCCTTCCAGATCGACTTCGCCACCGACCAGGCGATGAAGTCGTCCAATGGCTACCGGCGCGTGGTCGGTACCGACCTCGGGGTTCCCACCACGGGTTCCACCACGACCACCACCACCGCCGGCCAGCAGTCCACCGACACCGTGGAAAGCCAGGAGCCGAGCACCCCGTCCTCGCCGGCCAGTGTCACTCCCACCCCGGGTGAGACCGCCTCCACCACTCCGTCACCGACGCCGTCGGTGACGGAGTCGCCCAGCACGACCCCTGCCCCGACCGAGACCGCGCCGACGGTCGAACCGTCCAGCCCGGAGCCGACCGAGACCGCGACAGCGGCAGCCGCCTCCAGTGACGACGGGCCCAGGGTCGTCCTGCTGAGCGCGCCGTCGGCCGCGAACGGGGTGAAGAAGGTCTACTGGGCGCGCGTCACCGGTCTGGCGTCGAACACCAACTGGTACATGCGGGTCAAGGTGTTCCTGAAGGGCGACCCCAACCGGCGCGCCACCTCCGAGCGCAGCGACGCGATCATGGTCAAGACGCTCTCCCCGAAGGGGTACATCACCGGGAGCGTCACCATCCCCAGCGGCGCGAGCTACCGCGACTGGGTGGTTGCCGCCTACCGCGGCACCGACATGCACGACCAGGTGGCGCTGGCCAGCAACGGCAGCTACCGGCTGACCGTGCGTCCCGGCACCTACTACGTGCAGGCGATCTACATCGGCAACGGCAACTTCAACTCCCGTTGGCTGGCGTCACCCAATACCGGCGGACGCGCCCGCAACGACTCCGGCGGCAAGGCCACCGGGGTGGCGGTGGCGGTCGGGAAGGCGACCGGCGTGGCGGCGATCGTCCCCCAGAGCACCGCCAGCTACAGCGTCAAGGGCGATATCGACTGCCCCGGCGCGCAGAGTGCCTGCACGGTGGACGTCGCCGCGCTCGGCTCGGCCGGGACGGTCATCAAGCAGGATCGCTCCGACGCCAACGGCGAGTACACCATCCAGGGCCTGCCGGCTGGCGGCTACCGGATCCGGATCAGCCACTCGGAGGAGCGGTACAAGACCAAGCAGGTCTCGGTCACCGTCGACTCCAACGGCACCACGGTGAACACCAGCCTCTCGGTCCGTCCCTGGGTTAAGAAGTACTCGGCCACGATCAGCGGCACCAAGCGCGTCGGAAAGACCCTCAAGGTCTCCTCCAAGGCGTGGATCGCCTCGGAGTTGCCGGTGGTCCGGGCAGTGCAGAAGTGCCAGTGGCAGCGCAACGGGGCGAACATCTCCGGCGCCACGAAGTGCAGCTACAAGCTGACCGGCGCCGATCGCGGGAAGTCGATCCGGGTCCGCGTGGTCAACTACCGATACGGCTTCGAGTCGAACGCCACCTACTCCAAGTCCTACCGGGTGGGCTGAGCCGCACGCAGAGCAGAGGGCCGGGGCGTCACGCCCCGGCCCTCTGCTCTGCCCCGGGGTGGGACGGATCGCAGGGGCTGGTTCGGCTGCCCCGGGCAGGAACGAGGGGGGCGGCACCGCGGGGTGGCACCCATCCGGACCACCTGTGGTGGGGTTGCTGGGCGATTCGCGTCAGGCTGCTGCGGGTCGATGTTGGCCGACCGGGGCGGCGGTGGTCGGTGCCCGTGGAGCCCGGTCGCCAGGCGCGAACCCCACACCGGGTGCCCCGGTCCCGCGGGGTGCGGGAGCCCAACGTCGGCCGCCCCGCAGGGCTCGGGCGCGGGTCAGGCCCGCCCCGGTGGTGGGGGGTCAGGCCTTGACGCGGAACTCGTTCACGATCGAGGCGGCGTGGCCGGCGGCCTCGGCCGCGATCCGTCCCGCCTCCGCGACGAAGGCCGCGGTCGGTCCGGCCGGCAGGTCGCCGAGGACGTACTTCTTCATCTCCAGCCGCTGCGCGCGCAGGCTGTCGGGCCCGAGCGCGTCCGCCAGCACCGCCGCGAGGTTGTCCAGGTCGCGCTCGACGATGTAGGAGGCTGCCTGGGTCGGGAAGGTCTGCAGGTAGGTCTCCCGGTCGAGCCGGCGGGGGTTGGAGGTCAGCAGCGGACGCTCCGTGTAGAGGAAGTCGGTCACCACGCTGGAGATGTCGGAGATCAGCACGTGCGCCTGGTCGAAGCACTCGTACAGCGTGAGCGCCGAATCCGGGCCGACGTAGAGGTGGTTCCCCGGGGCCGCCGCCAGCATCGCCACGATGTCGAGGCGTGCCTGGATCATCCCCGGCCGCTGGACGCCGCTGGCAGGGTGCGGCTTGAAGATGATCCGCGCCTCCGGGTGGGTGTCGAGGATCTGCCGGACCATCTGCGGGCCCATCCGCTCCAGCGAGGAGTAGTTGGACTCCTCGTAGTAGCCCTCGAAGGTCGGGGCGTACAGGATGGTCGGCGGCTCGGTGTTGCCGTCCGTCCCCACCCGGAGGCTCTCGACCTGTGGCCGTCCGATGATTGCGTACTGCGACGCGGGCATCGAGATCCCCGCCGCCTCGTAGCGGTCGATGGCGGCCTGGCCGGCCACCCACACCCCGTCGTAGACCCGGGCGACCGGGTTTGCCGAGGTGGACTTGTCGGAGTCGCCATGGTTGAGGAAGACGTGACGGATCCGGGCCTCGCGCAGCAGGTGAACGTTCTTGCCTGCGTTGGCCAGGTAGTAGGCGACCAGCAGGCTCGGACGGCAGAGTTCCTCGACATGCCGGGTGCTCGGCGCGTACAGCACCGGCAGCGTGGTGGGCATGATCGGGGCCAGGTGGCTGGCCTCGCGCACCATGACGAAGCCTGGCTGCGGGAGCCGCTCGAGGGCCGGCACCCACTGGTTGAGGATGTACAGCGACTGGCCGGCGTCGGCCGACATGTAGACCACGTTGACCGGCGCGAGCGCGTCCAGGTCGGCCTGGAGGGCCTGCTGCAGCCGCTTCACGGCGGCGTCCGAGCCGAGCCTCCGCACGCTCAGGGCATGCCGGGCGGCGAACACCACAGCCGCGACGCACAGCGGAACCGCCCATACCACCACCGCCAGCGCACCGCCGAGGATGCCGGTCGCCGTCACCGCGACCCCTGCCACCAGCAGGGCGCCGAGGACGATCGTCTCGGCCGAGGTGTAGGAGGACTTGGCGTAGGCGCGGGCGTAGGCCACGCTCGCGTCCGGCTGAGGACCGTTCGGGTTGTAGGCCAGCGCCGGCTGTCGGCTGGCCAGCCACGCCGTGCAGGCCCACTGGACGACCTCGAGCAGCATCAGCGACAGCGCGACGGAGGCCGTCCCGACCACCACCGGGCCGTGGCCGGTGGCGGCGAGCAGCGCGCACAACAGGATCGCCCGGATCGCCAGCCGGACGTGGGGCGCCACCCCCAGCCGGCGCAGCAGCAGGGTCTCGCGGACGAACCGGCGGCTGGCGACCCAGTCGAACAGCCCGGCGAGCAGGAACAGGACGATGCCGGGCAGCAGCCAGCCGCCGAGCACGCACACCACCAACCCGAGCCAGAGCACGCCTGTGACCGGCAGGAACGCCCTGGTCGCGAGGGTGTCGAGCCAGCCCAGCCAGGCGGGCGTCGAAGGCGACCCGAGGACGGCGCGGGCGAACTCGAAGGAGTTGCCCATCCGGACGGCCTGGGACGCGTTCGCGCCCAGCGCCGAACTGTGGTCGGTGTCAGCCTCTCCGACCTCGACGGTTTCCTCGTCGGTCATGGCATCCTCTCTGGCGCAGCGCCGTCCCGGCGGTGGGGCCGCTCACCCCGGACCGTCAGGACCTCACCGACGCGACTCCTCGTAGGCGGTGACGACCTCGTCGGTCGGGCCGTCCATCACCAGCTCGCCCCTGTTCAGCCAGATCGTGCGGCTGCAGGTGTCGCGGATCGAACTCATGCTGTGCGACACCAGGAAGACCGTGCCGGCGTTGTCGCGGATACTGCGGATCCGCGCCTCGCTGCGGGCCCGGAACCGGCGGTCGCCGACGGCCAGGGCCTCGTCCACGATCAGGATCTCGTGCTGGCGGACGGTGGCGATGGAGAACTTGAGCCTGGCCTGCATGCCCGAGGAGTACGTCCGCATCGGCAGGTCGATGAACTCGCCGAGCTCGGCGTAGTCGATGATCTCCTGTCGCATCGCCTCGATGTCCTTGCGGGAGAACCCGAGCGCGAGCCCGCCGAGCAGGATGTTCCGCTCCCCCGACAGGTCGCCGATCAGGGCCGCCCCCACCCCCAGCATGTTCGGCCGGGACGAGGCGTAGACCGCGCCGGACTCGGGCGGCGTCAGCCCGGTGATGGCCCGCATCAGGGTGGACTTGCCGGAGCCGTTCGACCCGATCACACCGATCGACTCGTTCTCGTAGGCGACAAACGACACGCCCTTGAGGGCATGCACCACCCGCAGGCCTCGCTTGGCCTTGGCCAGCATCCCGGTCTGGGCGTTCTTGACCGCCTTGCCGCTGGCGTAGACCCGGTACTTCACGTCCAGGTTGTCGACGACAACCACGGGACGGCGGCCGTCGGCGGCCGGCATCGGCGCAGGAACCACGGGCTCAGTCACGGCCATACCGCTCCTCCGCGACCCAGAAGAAGACCAGCCCGAACACCAGCGTCACAACCGCCGAGACCGAGAAGTAGGCCCAGTACATCTGGTCGGCGACCGGGGTGTCCATCAGGATGCCGCGGGCCAGCTGCAGCACCTGGTAGATCGGGTAGAAGTCGTACAGCCGCAGCGCCCACTCGTGACCCTCCAGCACCGCGCTCACGTTGAACAGCACACCGGAGGTGTAGAACATGATGCGGGTGAGATAGGGCAGCACCTGGGTGAGGTCGCGGACGTGGACCGTCAACCGGGCGGCGATCATCGCGACGCCGGCGTTGAACAGGGTGTACAGGGCGAGCAGCGGGATCATCAACAGCCACTCCCACGCCGGCGGGTGTCCCATGAAGGGCAGCGCGATGACCAGCAGCCCCATCGAGGGCAACAGGGCGAGGAACTGCTCGATCACCACCGCCAGCGGCAGCGTCATCCTGGGGAACGCCAGCGACTGAACCAGCGACTGGTTGCCGGTGATCGACTTCGCGCCATCGGTGAGGCTGTGGGAGAAGAACCCCCACAGGAAGACCCCGATCACCACGTGCGCGGCGAAGTCTGGAGGCCTCTTGTCCCCCTGGATCACCCCGAAGATGATCCCGTAGATCGCGGCGTTCATCACCGGCTGGAGCACCAGCCACGCCACGCCGAGCCGGTTCTCCTCCACCGAGGCCCGCAGCCTCGACTGAGCCATGGTGGCGATGAAGTCCCGCCGCTCCCAGGTCTGTTTCAGGTACGACCAGAACGGGGGGCGCGCACCGACCCGGTGCAGGCCGCTGCGCGCAGCCAGCTCGGCCAGACTCATGCCGCTCCGATTCCCCTCGTCGTGCCACCCAGGACCCTTGCCCGGCCACTGTTCCCTGCGAGTCTATCCGCGGGATCGATCCGGAGCACGTTGGGCGGCACGGGCTGCTCCGCCGGCTCAGCGGCGGTTCGCCAGGTAGTACCGGACCAGGGCCTGGGTCGACGGATCCTGGGACGCCAGCGCGCCGGCGTCCCCCGCCACGGCCGGGGCGATCTGCAGCGCGAGCTGCTTGCCGAGCTCCACCCCCCACTGGTCGAAGGAGTTGATCCCCCACACCACGCCCTGGGTGAAGGTGATGTGCTCGTAGAGCGCGATCAGCTGGCCGACGACGGACGGCGTCAGCGCCGGGGCCATGATCGAGGTGGTCGGCCGGTTGCCGGCGAACACCCGGGCCGGGACGATCTCCTCACGGGTACCCTCCGCCCGCACCTCCGCTGCGGTCTTGCCGAAGGCCAGCGCCTTGGTCTGGGCGAAGAAGTTCGCCAGGAAGAGCTCGTGGACGTCGGCGCCTCCGTCCTTCAGCGGGTGCGCCGGAGTGGCGACGGCGATGAAGTCGGCAGGGATCAGCTGCGTCCCCTGGTGGATCAGCTGGTAGAAGGCGTGCTGGCCGTTCGTGCCCGGCTCGCCCCAGAAGACCTCACCGGTCTCGGTGGTCACCGGGGTGCCGTCGATCCGCACGCCCTTGCCGTTGGACTCCATCGTCAGCTGCTGCAGGTAGGCGGCGAACCGGTGCAGGTACTGCGCGTACGGCAGGACGGCGTGCGAGCCGGCCTTGAAGAAGTTCACGTACCAGACGTTCAGCAGGCCCATCAGGGCCGGGACGTTGCGCTCCAGCGGGGTGCTGGCGAAGTGCTCGTCGATGGCGTGGAAGCCGGCCAGCAGCTCGGCGAAAGCGTCCGGCCCGAGCGCGACCGCAAGGCTGGTGCCGACCGCGGAGTCGACCGAGTACCGTCCTCCCACCCAGTCCCAGAAGCCGAACGCGTTGGCCGGGTCGATTCCGAAGGCGGCCACCTTGTCCAGCGCCGTCGAGACGGCGACGAAGTGCCTGGCGATCGCCTGGCTGTCGCCGCCGGCGGTGCCGTCGACGGCCCCCCGCGCCGCGAGCCCGGCGAGCAGCCAGTCCCGCGCCAGCCGGGCGTTGGTCAGCGTCTCGAGGGTGGTGAAGGTCTTCGACGCCACGATGAAGAGGGTCGTCTCGGGATCGAGGTCGCGGGTCTGCTCCGCGACGTCGGCCGGGTCGATGTTGGACACGAACCGGCAGGCCAGGCCGGCCTTGACGTACGGCTTGAGCGCTTCGTAGACCATCACGGGGCCGAGGTCGGAACCGCCGATCCCGATGTTCACCACGGTCTCGATCGGCCGGCCGGTGATCCCCACCCAGTCCCCCGAACGGACCCGCTCGGCGAACGCGTAGACCTTGGCGAGCACCTCGTGCACCTGGGCGACGACGTCGGTGCCGTCCACCACCAGCGAGTCGGTGCGGGGGCGACGCAGCGCGGTGTGCAGCACCGCCCGGTCCTCGGTGACGTTGATGTGCTCACCGGCGAGCATCGCGTCCCGCCGGGCCTCCAGCCCGACCTCCCGGCCGAGCGCCACCAGCGCTGCCAGCACCTCGTCGGTGAGCAGGTTCTTGGAAAGGTCGACGAACAGGTCGCCGGCCTCGAAGCCGAAGCGGCGGGCGCGGTCGGGATCGTCGGCGAACCAGGCCCGCAGGTCGGGGGCGAGGCGCTGGTGCAGCGCCGCGAGGTCCGCCCAGGCGGCGGTCGCGGTCGGGTCGACGGGTGCGGTCATGAGCTCAGCCTAACCAGTCGTGGGCGGGGGCGTATCACCGCGCCCGGGAGGCCCTCCTAGCACTGTCAACACTTCATCCGTGACGTTGGGGGACGAGCGATGAAGACGATGCAGGAGACCCGGATCGGCGTCGGGGGAGGCTGGCCGGGAGCGGTGGGCGAGACCACCCCAGGACACGGGACGATCACCGGGCGGCTACGCGTCCGCGAGGGCGAGCTCGAGGGGTACCCGGTCGACCGTCCACTGGTCGGTGTCGAAGTGGTTCTGGCGGTCTCCGAGGGGGCCGGCGGGCCGTGGTCGCAGCTGCGCAGCACCCGCACCGACGCCTCCGGGAGCTTCAGCCTGACCAGGGACGGTGCGAGCTCCGGCCGCTTCCTGCAGGTCCGGGTCCGGCTCGCCGGCCCAGACCTCACGATCGAGGACGGCAGGGCGGCCGGCTCCCCCGGCCACGGACCCGCCGGGCAGGGCTGGCAGACGATCTGGAGCTCAGGCGATCCGCGCCCGGCCGGCGACGTGGTCACCGGCGACCGGCTGGTCGCCCCCGGCGAGCCTGACGACCTCGGCAGCCCGGTGTTTCGTCGCCAGGCGGTGCTGTGGTACCTGCTGCGCACCGTCCTGGACCGGCTCCGCGCCGAGGACGGCTGGTTCGGGCTCGACCACCGGGTCACGGTGGTCCACCCGGCACGGGACGCGGCCGCCGGCTCCCGCCGCTTCGGAGAGCGGATCCAGCTGGCCGACGGTGGCCCGCAGTGGCGGCCGGAGACGGTGCTGCCGTACTTCTGGGGGTGCTGGTACGAGCTCCATGCCCGACGGTCCGGCCATCGGGGCGGCGATGGGCCGGGAGCGGCGTTCGCCGAGGGTTTCGCCCGGTTCGCGACCACCACCGTGCTGCACGAGCTGTGGGACCGCCGGCTGGACCGGCCGGCGAACCGCCACTACCTGGCCGCCGGGCTGGCGGTCGGCACCCTCGCCGAACTCGAGCGCGACCCGGCTGCCGTCAGCCGGGCACTGCACCTGCTGCGCTTCGGCGGCAGGCAGGGCTGGTGGAGCCACCTGTACGGGACCGCCCAGTCCTACCCTCTGGACCGGCCGGACGAGGACGGGGACGGCTCCCCCGACCACCCGGCCGAGACCGGGGTGATGGAGCGGCTGGACGGCCGGGTGCTCCCGGCCGGCCCGCATCACCTGAGCTTCTGGGAGATCCTCCGCAGCTTCCGGGCCGACGCGGCGCACGGCTGGGCGACCGACCTCGACGCCGGTGGCGCGAACGGGCTGCTGCGGTTCCTCGACCGCACGGTGGACATCCACTGCCTCGGCGAGGACGTCCGCACCATGCTGCGCGGCAGCATCGACCCGCGCGCGACGGTCGAGCCGTACGAGCTGCTGCCGAGTGCCGGCTGACTCCCCGCCGACAAGGCCGGATGGATGTATCGCAGGCCGGCGGTGGCCCCTCCTGTAGGCGGGAGCGGGCCGGGGGGATCCGCTCACGACCAGGAAGGAGGTGGCGGCCATGGCCCCACTCGATCCCAAGAACGCCAGGCGGGTCGCCGGCGTCGAACTCAATGCACTCGGCCTCGCCGGGGTGCTGCCGCTGGACCGGCTCGGGGGCGCGGAGGTGTCCGCCGAGGCGACTCCCGTCCACGACATCGACGGCGAGGTCCTGTTCTACCGGCTGCCGGTGGTTCGCGGCAGGGAGCGGCTGGGGGCGGTCGACATCGCCGTCCAGCCCGCCCTGGGCGAGCCCCTGCTGGCGTGGGCCGACGGCCTCGCCTGGGATCCGGACGCGCTGGTCGGCCAGGCCCGCGAACAGGCCTACCGGCGCCGGCACAAGGTCGAGCAGTCCGACGAGGCCAGGTTCGTGGCCTTCAGCTACCCGAAGCTCGCCGTCCAGTTCCTGCGCGACGGCGAGGAGGTGGTCATGCTCGAGCTGTTCACCTGGGCGCCGGTCCCGCCGGCCGAGCCAGGCGACCGCAAGCCGCTGGAGCCGGCGAACTTCGAACGCTGGAGCCTGCTGAAGGAGCTGCCGCCGCGAACCCGGAAGGCCCGCTCCACCCTGTACGACAAGCGGCTGGCGGCGATCGACAAGCTGGAGTACCGGCTCACCGCCCACCTGCTCGATCCGGACGCCTGGCGGGAGATCCTGGTCTACAAGCTGGTGGACACCCGGCAGCTCCGCTACTCGCTGCGGTCGAGCTACCACACGCCGTGCTACGAGCTGCGCGGGCAGGAGACCAACGTGTGGTGCGTCGGGGCGAGCTCCCAGATGCTGCTCGACTTCTACCGCTACGAGTACACCCAGGACCGGCTCGCCCAGGAGCTGGGCCTCGGCACCAAGGCGAACCCGAACGGGCTGCCGTACAGCCAGGTGGGCCACGTGGTGACCGCCCTCGAGTCCCTGACCAGCAACGGCCTGGACGTCACGATGGTCACCAACCCGGGCTTCGCCACCTTCCGCACCGAGATCCGCGCGAACCGGCCACTGATCAGCTTCGTGCCCGGCCACTCCCGGACGGTGGCCGGCTACACCGAGACGCTGCTGCCGATCCTGGCCAGCGGGCCGTCGCGCGGGTTGCTGGTCTACGACCCCTGGCCGCCGAACGCCGGGGTGATCACCAAGTGGGAGAACTTCGCGACCCAGACCTACCAGTACGCCTACACCGCGAAAGTGGGCACCATCTAGTCATGGACGCGGCGGACCGGGCCAGGGCCAGGGCGGCGGAGTCGCACGACACCGCCGCCCTGGCCGGTGCGCCGATCCGGGTCAGGGACGCCGCCGGCAGCCAGGTGGCATGGTTCGTTCCCCTTGTCGCCGGAGAGGCGCTGGCCGGCTTCGTGGAACTGCTGCCCGACCTCACCCACCGGCGCACCTCGTGGTTCGGCAGCCCACCGGGGTCGCCGCACGGCTGCCCGCCGGCGGCATGGTGGACCGATCCGGAGGTCGTCTCGCAGCGGGCTGCCGCCACGCTGCGGCCCGACGAGACCGCAGGGACGCCGTACCTGTCCTTCGACACAGCGCCCGACCGGCTGGCCTGGGCGGTACCGGTCGACGGCCCGGGCGGACCCCGGACGATCTTCGTCGCTGGGGAGGCGGTGTGGTCAGGCCCCGCCGTCTCCGGTCCGGGCTGAGATCCGGGCGAGGGCAGCGTCGAATGCCGCCTGCGGCCCGTCCGGCAGGTCGCCCAGCAGGTAGCCGACCAGCGCCTCCCGCTCGGTGCGCAGCGGGTCGTCCCCGAGCGCGGCGGTGAGCAGGTCGTCGAAGCCTGCCAGGTCCGGGCCGACCAGGTAGGACCCCCGCTGGCTGGGATAGCGCGCCGTGAACTCGTCGGGCGCCAGCCCGGCGGGGTTCGTCACCAGCACCGGCCGGCGGGTGGCCAGGAAGTCGCTGACGACACTGGAGACATCGGAGACCAGCACGTCCGCGCGGGCCAGGCAGTCGACCAGGCTGAGGTCGGTGCGGTCGACCACGACGTGGTCGCCACCGGCGAGCAGCCCCTCGATCTCGGAGATCGCGGCGAGCATGGACGACCGGACGACGCCGCTGGCCGGATGCGGCTTGAACCACACCCTCACCTCGGGACGGTGGGCCAGCAGGTGTCGGACCAGGGCCGGGCCCATCGTGTCGAGGGAGGAGTGCGCGGTCTCCTGGTAGTAGCCCTCGAAGGTCGGGGCGTAGAACACCACCGGCGGCTCGGCCCGGACGTGGTCGGCCCGCAGCAGCGGCTCGACCTGTGGCCGTCCGACCACGACGAAGCGGTCCGGGGCGAGGTCGACGCCGGCCGCGAGGTAGCGGTCGACGGCGGCCTGGCCGGCCACCCACACCTCGTCGAAGCCGCGGGCCTGGGCGTTCGCGGAGGTCGCCTTGTCGGAGTCGCCGTGCAGCAGCATGACGTGCGCCAGCGAGGGATCCCGCAGCAGGTGCGCGTTCCTCTCGCCGTAGGCGAGGTAGAACGCGACCGGGATCCCGGGCAGGGTGACCCGCTCGAGGTTGCGCGGGCTGGGGGCGTAGACCACCGGGACCCGGGTGGCTCGTAGCGGGGCGAGCTGGCTCGCCTCCCGCACCGCGAGCAGCCCGTTTGCGGGGGTGGCGTCCAGCACCGGCAGCCACTGGTTGACGATGTACCGGGACTGGCCGGCCCCGAGCGAGACGTGCACCAGGTAGCGCGGCTGCCCGCCGGCGAGTTCGGCGAGCAGGGCCTCGGTGTCGGCCTCCGCCCGTCCGAGCAGGCGGCGGAAGGCGAGCCCGGACGTGGCGGCGGTGCCGAGCGCGACCAGTGCGGCGGCGGCGAGCAGCAGCCATCCGGCCCAGTTCGAGGCGGCGAGGATCCCTCCGACCATGGCCAGCGCCAGCGCGAGCGCGAACGGGCCGGGCGTCCCGGTGAGGCTGCGGTAGAACCGGGCGTACCCGGCGAGCGGCTCGGGTTGGGTGGCGGCGCCCGGGACGAACCGGAGCGGCGGGGCGGACCGCGAGAACCCGGTGGCGAGGCCGGTCAGCCCCACCCAGGCGAGCACCACCACCACGGCCACCGCCACGAAGCCGGTGCGGCCGGGACCGGCGAGCGTCCCGGCCAGCAGCAGCGCGGTCACGGCGGCGCGCAGCGGTGGCACCGCTCCGGCGGTGTCGACGATCCGGGCGACCGCCGAGTCCTCGCGGGTGGCGGCCCAGTCGAAGCCGATCGCCAGCAGCGCGAACCCGAGCGCCGGCCAGGCAGCGCCGGACAGCACCGCCACCGCCAGCCCGAGGTAGGGCACCAGCAGGAGCAGGAAGTTGTCCGACAGCCACCGGGCCGCCGGGAGCGGCAGCCAGGACCTCCGGGCCGCGGCCCTGGCG
>JAVHXR010000451.1 GCA_031119515.1 Propionicimonas sp. | reverse complement strand
CCCTCCATCCTGCCCAGGGACGCCGTCGCGTCCGCCGGCAAGACCCTGGTCGAGCTGTTCGGGCTGGCGCGCGAGCTCAACGTCGACGCCGAGGGCATCGAGATCGGCCCGTCCCCGGTGGACGAGCAGATGGCCGCCGACCTCGCGCTGCCGGTCGAGGAGCTCAAGCTCACCATGCGCTCGTACAACTGCCTCAAGCGCGAGGGCATCCACACCGTCAGCGAGCTGGTGTCCCGTTCCGAGCAGGACCTGCTCGACATCCGCAACTTCGGTGCGAAGTCGATCGAGGAGGTCAAGCTGCGGCTGCACGAGATGGGCCTGTCGCTGAAGGACAGCGCCCCCGGTTTCGATCCGCTGGCGGCCCTCGGGCGCTACGACGCGGCCGAAGACTTCGACGACCAGTACTGAGCCATAAGCCACACAGGAGAACACGACAATGCCAAAGCCCACGAAGGGCCCCCGTTTCGGCGGCAGCCCCGCCCACCAGCGGATCATCCTCGCCAACCTGGCCACCCAGCTGTTCCAGCACGGGAAGATCACGACCACCGAGGCCAAGGCCAAGCGCCTGCAGCCGCTGGCGGACCGGCTGATCAGCAAGGCCAAGCGCGGCGACCTCCACAACCGGCGCCTGGTGCTGGCCACGGTGACTGACAAGGGCGTCGTGCACACCCTGTTCACCGAGATCGCGCCGAAGCTGGCCGAGCGTGAGGGCGGCTACACCCGGATCACGAAGATCGGCCCGCGCAAGGGCGACAACGCCCCGATGGCGGTCATCGAGATCGTGACGGAGTCGGTCGAGGACTCCCGCAAGGCCAAGGCCAAGGGCGCTGCGAAGAAGGCCGAGCCGGCCAAGAAGGCTCCGGCCAAGAAGGCCGCGAAGAAGGCCGACGAGCCGGTCGAGGCGCTGGTCGCCGAGGAGGCCGCCGTCGAGGAGGCTCCCGCCGACGAGGCCGTCGAGGTCGCTGAGGAGGCCCCCGAGGCCGCCCAGGAGGCTTCCTCCGACGAAGCCGCCGAGGACGCCAAGGCCTGAGCAGGTCCCGCCGAGCGCCGCCCGTGCACCGCACGGGCGGCGCTTTGCCGTTCCCGCCGGGATGCCGGCCGGCGGCGGTGGCAAAGCTGCCGCCTTTCCCGGCTGAGGCTGGCCCCGTCCGGTGGCACCGGGCGATGATCGCGGCATGGGGGGAGCCGACCTGACGTTCACCATCGGCGGGGGATCAGCCGCCGCGATCCGGGATGCGGCGGCGACGGCCGGGCTGAGCCCTGCCGACTGGCTGGCCGACGTCGTCGCGAGAGAACTCGCCGCCGGGCGGGGCGCTGCGGCCGGGGCCGGAGGCGCGCCCCCTGACCCGGCTGCCGGCGGTGCGCCGTCCGGTACGCCGGGCAGTCTGGACGACCCGGCGGCGTGGCACCTGGTGGTCGATGACACCGGCAGCTTCCAGGTCTCGCTGCCGAGGGGGTGGGACAACCGGGCGTGGGTGGTGCCCACCCCGGCGATGAAGTACCCGATGGTCGTGACCACCGATGGCGCCACCACCCTGTTCAGCGGGGACTCGGATCTCCCGATGTTCCTCGACCCCGGTGCCGGGATGTTCGCCCCACCTCCCGGGACGGTGGTCCGTCCACCGGTTCCGGCGGTGCAGTTCCTGGCGGAGTGGGTGCAGTACCGGCACGGCTCCCGTCCGGGCTTCCGCGTCCTCGGCGTGACGGAGGACGCGGGGGTGGCCGACCTCACCGCCCGCGGCTTCGCCCGGGCCGGCGGCCAGCCGGGGTGGGTGACCGGAGCCAGGCTCGACGCCGTGTTCACCGAGCAGGGCCGGGAGATCCGTGCGGTGTTCCTCGCCGCCACCGTCGGGATGGGGCCGGGCTGGTTCGCGCAGGTGCACGGGGTGCTCTCGCCGGAGGATCCGGCCGGGTTCGTGCCGGCGCTGCTGCGGCTGGTGGGCTCGGCGGAGTCCACCCCGGCCGAGCGCGAGCGGGCGCAGGCCGAACGGCTGGCCTCCCAGGCCCAGCACGCTGCGACGATGCAGTCCATCGAGCTGAACACCGCGATGATGACGGCGCAGCACCAGCAGCGGATGGCGGGCATCCAGGCGTCCGCGCAGGCCCACCAGCAGGGAATGGCGGCCCGGCAGGAGGCGTTCGACGCCGGCGTCGTGTCGTGGCGTGGCCAGCAGGCGGCGTCCGACCAGCATCACGCCGCCACGATGGCGGGGCTGCGGGAGGGCGGGCCGGCGGCCGGCGGCACCGCCCAGCAGGACTTCGTGAACCTGGTTCGCGAGGAGCGGACGGTGCTGGACGCCCACGGCGACGCCCACCAGGTCGAGGCGGGCGCCGATCGGTACTTCCACAACGAGCACACCAACACCTGGGTGGGAATCCAGCAGCACCAGGACATCGTGGAGGTCACGGGCGGCAACCGGGACGACTTCCAGGAGGGGACGATCCAGAGTTGAGCCACCCCGGCCGTCAGGCTGGGTCGACCTCGATCACCGGCTCGTGGTGGATCGGCACGCTCACCGACCGTGCGATGAAGCAGTAGTCGGCGACCCTGTCGTGCAGCTCCAGGGCGACCCGGGGGTCGCTGCCGGGCGCGATCCGCACCCGCGGGCGCAGGGTCACAGAGGTGAACCGTCCGCTGCCGTCGGCCTCCTCCTGCATCACCCCGCTGGGCTCGTCGAGGTAGCCGGTCACCACCACCTTGGCGCCCACACACAGCCACAGGTAGGTGAGCAGGTGGCACTGCGCGAGGGACGCGACGAACAGTTGCTCGGGGTTCCAGCGGTCAGGGACGCCGCGGAAGACCGGGTCGGCGGTGCCGGGGAGGATCCCTGGCGCGGCGGCGATCTCGTGGTCGCGCGCGTAGCCGCGGTAGCTGGTGGTGCCCTGGCCGGTGTTCCCGGTCCAGACGAGCTCGAGG
>JAVHXR010000450.1 GCA_031119515.1 Propionicimonas sp. | reverse complement strand
CGCGACGTCATAGGTCGCCCCGCCCCAGGCCTCGGCGCTGAAGAGGTCGGGGAGCAGCCGGGAGATGGTCGGCGCCACCGCCACCAGGTCACGGGTCCGGACGCGGGTCGCCAGCAGCGACTGGTGGGCGTCCCTGAACGTGGTGTCGGTGACGGCCACAGCGGTCTGGGCGCGGAGCGCGGCGGCGAAGCCGGCCGGACCCAGTTCGAGCAGCCGCTGACGCGAACCGGGCGGGGCGTCGCCGGCCGGCGAGGCAGGCAGCTTCACCTGCGGGTCGAGCACGGGTCGCGGCGCTCCGTTGGGCCGGTTGACCGTGACGCCGGCGAGGTAGCTCAGCAGCTTGGTCCCCCGGTCGGCGGCGATCCGGTGGTGCAACAGGTGCGGGCGTTCGTCGATGAAGGAGGTCGTTGCGCGACCGGCGAGGAAGTCGGGGTCGGAGATCACCGCCTCGAGGAACGGGATGTTGGACGACACCCCCCGGATCCGGAATTCGGTCAGCGCTCGGTAGGCTCGGCGGGCCGCCGACCGCAGGTCGCTGCCGCGACAGGTCAGCTTGGTGAGCATGGAGTCGAAGTGGGCGCCGATCGTCGCCCCGGAGTAGACCACGCCGCCGTCCAGCCGGACGCCGGCGCCGCCGGGGGTGCGGTAGACCGAGATGGTGCCGACGTCGGGCCGGAACCCGTTGGAAGGGTCCTCGGTGGTCACCCGGCACTGCAGTGCGGCTCCGCGCACCTGGATCGAATCCTGGCTGAGCCCGAGTTCGGCCAGCGACTCGCCGGCAGCGATCCGGATCTGGGAGCTCACCAGGTCGACGTCGGTGACCTCCTCGGTGACGGTGTGCTCGACCTGGATCCGCGGATTCATCTCGATGAAGACGTAGCGCCCGTCCTCGCCCAGCAGGAACTCGACGGTGCCGGCGTTGACGTAGCCGATGTGGGTGGTGAAGGCGACGGCGTCGGCGCAGATCCGCTCCCGCAGGCCGGGATCGAGGTTCGGCGCGGGGGCGACCTCGACCACCTTCTGGTGGCGGCGCTGCACCGAGCAGTCCCGCTCGTAGAGGTGGATGACGTGGCCGGTGGTGTCGCCGAGGATCTGGACCTCGATGTGCCGGGGCCGGACGACAGCCTCCTCCAGGTACATCCGCGCGTCGCCGAAGGCTGCGTCCGCCTCCCGCTGCGCCTCGGTCAGGGCCGCTGCCAGCCGTTCCGGGTCGTCCACCCGGCGCATGCCGCGTCCGCCACCGCCGGAGACCGCCTTCACGAACAGCGGGAAGCCGATCCCGGCAGCGGCGGCGAGCAGCACCTGCGGGTCGGCGCTCGGCTCCGAGCCGCGCAGCGTCGGCAGCCCGGCCTCGCGGGCCGCAGCGATCGCGCGGGCCTTGTTCCCGGTGAGCTCGAGCACCCGCTGGGGCGGGCCGATGAAGGTGATGCCGGCCGCTGCGCAGGCCTGGGCCAGGTCGGGATTCTCCGACAGGAAGCCGTAGCCGGGATAGATCGCATCGGCACCGGCGTTCCGCGCGGCGGCCACGATCCCGGCGACGTCGAGGTAGGCCCGCACCGGGTGGCCGACCTCGCCGATCTGGTAGGACTCGTCCGCCTTCAACCGGTATTCCGCGTGCCGGTCCTCGTAGGGGAAGACGGCCACTGTCGAGACGCCGAGTTCGGTGGCGGCGCGAAAGGCGCGGACGGCGATCTCGCCGCGATTGGCGACCAGGATCTTGTTGAACACGAAGGACCCTCCTCGTCTGGGTGGGGTCAATCTACAAGCTGGGCAGCGACCTCCGGCAGGCCCCCGCCCGCCGTCGCGGACACCCGCGAGCCGCACCGGGCCCGACCGCAGGAGGGGCGTGGGGGCCGCGTTCGGCCGGTCCGAGGCGGCCCGGTCGAGGGTCCCCGGGCAGGCTCAGCCGCGCTGCCGCCAGGCCGCCCCGACCCTGGCGGCCTGGCTCCGGCCGAAAGCTCGTCCGGCCTCCAGCGCCCGTCTGCTGCGGCCGGACGCGACCGGATCAAGCCCGATCGCGCGGCGCGAACCCGCGTCCGGCTCCAGCAGCAGGACTGTGGTGGCGCCGAGCTGCCGGGCCTGCTCGCGGGGGCGGCGGTGCGACCGCGCCGATGCGCTGAACGGTGCCACCGCGACCACGACGTCGGCCCCCTCGGCGAGGTCGAGGTTCACCAGGGAGCGGAGCGCGCCGTCGAAGTGCGCCCGTCCCTCGATCACCACCGGCGGGAACACCCCAGGCAGCGCACAGCTCGCGGCGACGGCCGTCTCCAGCTCGACTCCTGTGGCGTCGGTGAAGTACGCCGGTCGGCCGCTGGCGACGTCGGTCGCCACCACCACGAGGCCCTCCGGCCAGCCCTGCCCGGCCAAGCCGGCACCGAGCCGGATCGCCCAGTCGGCGCCCCGAGCAGGGGTCCAGCCGCTGCCGGTGGCGGACCGCCCGAGCCAGACCACCGCGTGCCGCCGGCTTGGCCAGACCTGCGCGACCCCGAGCCGGGCGAGCGTCGAGGGCCGGAGCAGCCGTCCGTCCACCTCGATCTCCAGCAGGGTCGCGGCGATCTGCCCGGTGGAATGGCCGAGCGCCAGGTGCGCTCCGACCAGGGCGCCGGCCGAGGTCCCGATCACGCGGTCGGCCGCCGCCAGGTCGATGCCCTCGTCGGCCAGGCCCGCCACCACGCCGAGCTGCCAGCCCGCGCCGGTGACCGCGCCGGCTCCGAGGCACAACACCCGATCGCCCATGCCCCCATTCTTCCGGCACCGGCCGCCGGCCGCTGCGGTGGGAGGCCGACGGTGGCGGCTGTCCCGGATCGATAGGGTGGCGCCATGTCCGTCGAGGCCGCCTCCCCAGCTTCCGGGCTGCTCGACGCCTACCGGACCCATCCGGCGCTCTCGGCCTCCGACGAGGTGGTGGACGCCGACGGTGT
>JAVHXR010000449.1:1818-2928 GCA_031119515.1 Propionicimonas sp. | reverse complement strand
TGCTGCACCGGCTGTGGCGTGAGGACGTGGTCGACTGGGAGGGCAAGTTCCGCACCGCCCTGCAGGGGTTCACGTCCACGCCCCGGCCGCTGGATGACGTGCCGCCGTTCGTGTGGCACGGCGCGATCCGCACCCCGGAGATCGCCGAGCAGGCCGCGTACTACGGCAACGGGTACTTCGCCAACAACATCCTCGCGCCCAACTTCCACTTCGTGCCCCTGGTGAACTTCTACCGGGAACGGTTCGCGCACTACGGGCACGGCACCGAGGAGCAGGCCATCGTGGGGCTGGGCGGGCATGCGTTCATCGCCAAGCGCTCCCAGGACGCCTACACGAGGTTCCGCCCCTACTTCGAAGGGGCGCAGATCTACGGGATGAACTACTCCCTGGAGGAGTATGCGAAAGCCACGCCGATGAGCGTCGGCAGCCCGCAGGAGGTCATCGACAAGACCCTCCAGTTCCAGGAGCACTTCGGCGACTACCAGCGGCAGCTGTGGAACGTGGATGCCTCGGGCTTGCCGGTCGAGCTCGCCCTGGAGCAGGTGGAACTGCTGGCCACCGAAGTCGTCCCCGTGCTGCGCCGGGAGATGGCCGCGCGGCGCGCCCCCGGTGTGCCGGACGCACCCACGCACGCCTCACTGGTGGCCGCGAAGTACGGCGACCAGCCACCCCGGCAGCCGCGACCGAACAAGAACCGCGGCGACAATGTCACCGGAACCTCCCCCTACCAGGACTCCGACCCCGCCGTGCGCGCCTACTTCCCCGGGATCGAGCGATGAGCCGGAACCTGCGGCTGGCGAACCAGGCCTGGGAGGCGCTGTTCCGTGCGCAGATGACCATCGCCCGTGAGCTGAAGGCCAGCCACATCTGGGATGAGCTGTTGGAGAACGAGTACAGCGTCCTGCACACCCTCTCCGGGGCACCCGACGGGATGCGGATGAGCGAGCTCACCGCGGATGTCCTCATCACCCGCGCCGGCCTGTCCCGACTGATCGCCCGCATGGAGGAACGGGGCCTCATTGCGCGCGACGACGACCCCGAGGACGGCCGCGCCTACCGGCTGCGCCTGACCGAGGAGGGCGCGGCCAAGCAGCACCGCATCGGCATGGC
>JAVHXR010000449.1:0-1808 GCA_031119515.1 Propionicimonas sp. | reverse complement strand
GCCCACGTGCGCCACATCGCCCAGGAGATGACCGGCCGCCTCGACCCCGACCAGCTCCGGGCTCTGCGGGACGCGTGCCTGGCCGTCACGACCGCAACACCTGTGACGCTCCCCGCCGCCGAGCCGGTGCCCGCGTGAGCGGCACCGGGCGCATCGCGGTGATCAGCGCCGGGCTCAGCGACCCCTCCTCGACCCGGCTGCTCGCCGACCGCCTCACCCAGGCCGCGATCGGCCGCCTCGGCGAGGTCGGGATCACCGCGACCGCGACCGTCATCGACCTGGGCCCGCTCGCGGTCGACATCGCCCGCGCCCTCGTCGCCGGCTTCCCCGGCGACCGGATCCAACACGCGATCGACGCGCTCGCCACCGCCGACGCGGTGATCGCGGCGACCCCGGTGTACAAGGCCGGGATCAGCGGGCTATTCAAATCTTTCGTCGATCTGCTGGACAACGACCTGCTGATCGCCAAGCCTGTTGTGCTCGCCGCGACCGCCGGCAGCTCCCGTCACGCGATGGTCGCCGACGACCACCTGCGACCCCTGTTCGCGTTCTTCCGAGCCCTGCCCGCGCCGACCGGGGTGTTCGCCGCACCCGAGGACTGGAACACCCCAGACCTCGCCCGTCGGATCGACCGTGCCGCCTCCGAGCTTGCCCAGCTCGTCGCCACCGGCGCTGGCCGGGCGATCGCCGGGGTCGCGTGGGGCGGCTACCAGCACCAGTTCGGAGGCAACGCCCCGGGAGCTGAGCACACTACGGCGGACGTGGACTTCACGACCGACCTGATGCGCATCGCCACCGGCGGCTCGAGCCTGCGCCCACGCCCAGACGCCTGACCCGCCCAGGCGCTTGCCGCCCGGGACTTGCCATCGCCTCCCGACTGCCGGTCAGTGTGCGGGTGCCGCACCGGCGGGCCGGGGTTGCTTCGGCGCGCGGATGAGGAAGGAGATGGTGACAGCGACGAGAGTGATGAACCCGCCGCCGACGAGGGCCGCCAGCACCCCGGCCGCCAGCGGGTCAGCCGCGGTGGCTGCGCTGGTGGATAGCAGCGTGATGAACAGGGCGGTTCCGACGCCGGCGGAGAGCTGTTGGACGGTGCTGACGATCGCGCTGCCGTGCGAGTACAGCTCGGAACGGATGCTGCCGAGTGCGACGGAGAACATCGTGGTGAACAGGGCCGCCACGCCCAGGCTGAGCACGACATGCGCGGCCACGACGATCCACACCGCCGCCGCGCCGGCGACCGCGACCGCCATGCCCCACATCCCCACGCTCACCAAGCCCGCCGCGACCGGCACGACAACGCGGGGGCCGACACGGTCATAGATGCGCCCGGAGACGGCGGACGCGACTCCCATCGCCACCCCGCCGGGCAGCAGCAGCAACCCGGTCTGCAGCGTCGTCAGGCCGAGGTCTGACTGGTAGTAGATGGGCAGGACGATGATGCTGCCGAAGAAGGAAATCGCGCTGATCGCAACGATCACGATCGCCAGCGCGAACTGACCCGAACCGAAGGCGCGCACATCCAGCAGCGGGCTGCGCCCCCGAGCGAGCGCGAGCTGACGCCACACGAACACACCCAGCGCGACGCCACCGACCAGGATCGGGATCCACGGTGCCACCAGCGGCTCGGCGTCGGCGGCTTCACCGATCGCGGAAAGCCCATACAGCACGCCACCGAAGCCCAGCGCGGACAAGATCACCGACAGCACATCCAAGGACCCGGGTCGCAGCTCCGACACGTCCCGCAGCCGCAACGCGCCGACGATCAGCGCCGCGACGGCGATCGGCAGCACGAGCAGGAACATAAA
>JAVHXR010000448.1 GCA_031119515.1 Propionicimonas sp. | reverse complement strand
GGATCGCATTTGCCGGGCTGACGACTCCGCTACTCCCGACTGGGATCGCGGCCTCCAGCCCGACCTAGCCCGGTCAGCCCACCCCGCCGGAGGACTCACATATAGACACATACCCATAGGGATACCCATCCATCTCAATCTCTCTAGTGATGTAGTTGTTCTGTATTTGTCGGGCTGGAGCCTGCGCGACCGCCTCTGATCCCAGTCGAGAGTTGGGCTTGCTCCAGCCCACCTTGGGGTGGGCTGCCCGGGCTGGAGGCTGGGCCGGGCGAGGCAGGGAACCTCCGTTCACGGATCAACCGCCGCAGGGGTGGACGCCATGGGACGCAGCCACTACGACGTTCTCGGCATCACCCCCACGGCCAGCCCCGCGCTCGTCCGCGCCGCCTACCGAGCGCGGATCCGGGAAGCACACCCCGACGCCGGCGGCAGCGCAGACGAGGCCGCCCGCGTGAACGAGGCCTACGACGTGCTCGCCGATCACAACGCACGCCTGACCTACGACCAGACGATCGACCAGCCGGAAGAGGTTGGTGCTGACGACAGCGGTACGGTCTCACCTCCGGACGACCAGCCTCGGGCCACCCAGGTCCGCCCCGGCACTGTTCCCAGCGTGCCGCTCTGGCAACGAGGCGGCACAGCGAAGACGCTCGGCATCGCTGGTGGCGCGTGGCTGATTGCGGCGACCGCCGTCGGAGTCTTCGCCGCGGTTCACGCCGGCGCGCTCGATAGCCCGCAGCCTGCTGTCGCTGGAGTCCTCACTGCCGCGCTGCCTGCGGGGCTGGGCGCGCTGGTCCTCGCCCGCGGGAAGCTGTGGCAGATGGGCGCCTACCTCCTCGGATACGGCGTCGTCTGCGCCTCACAGTCCACCAGCAGCTACGGCATCCTCATGCTGCTCATCACCGCCGCAGTGAGCCTGACGATGCGCATCGCGCTTCGCCGCGCACGCAAGGACGCCGCGGTCGAGGCCGTCGCGGAGTTCTGGGCAGCTTGTGCTCACCCGACACTCTCTGGGTGGTTCATCGCCCGCAGCCAGCAGGACCGGCAGACATGCCTCGTCCAGCTGGTGGACGTTTCCGGAGAGGGGCGCCCCGACACGTCAGCGATGCTGTGGGGCCATCACGTCGCCGGCACGTACGTCATCGCCGACATGTCGTCCGCACCGGCCAACGTCCTGATGACGATCACCGCCGCCGAGATGAACCTCGCGAAGAAGCCACGGAGGTAGCAACCAGATGCGCACGATCGCCGCACTACATGTGAGCATGAGCGTCACCGATCTCGGCCCGCGCGGGCAGGCTTTCCCCTCACCCCAGCGCCCATCCCAGGGCGCCGGCAGCTCACCGGCGCCGAGCCATGTCGAGCCCGTCAGCATCCACCGCCGGGGCCTGCTCGAGCCTCTGGACGCGATCAAGATGCTGCGGGACGCGAACTTCCTGCCGCCCTCAGGCGCGGACGCCTGGCCGGGGTTCCGCCCCGACGGGGTCGACGAGGTTGCGAGGGCGATCGCATGACAGGGGCCGTTCTGTCGGCACACGACTCGGATCAGCAAGGGTACGGGCAGACACCCAGCCCCGCAGACGTCTTTCGTCGACGTCCCGCCGGCACCGCCGGCGGCAAAGGGGGGCAGTTTCAGGAGAAGCGCAACGACGCGCCCGCAGCGCCCCTCGCCGCGACGCCCGCCCCTCAGGCCGATGATGAACTCCCGATCCCCGACCTCGTCGATGAGATCCCTGGCTGGGTCCGCGCGGAGGACGAACATCTGCGCGCCGAATACCGTGACCTCTGGAAGCGCCTGAACGCGAAGCACCGCTCGTCGACCTACGCCGACGCAGTCCGGCTGTCGGCCGCGTCGACGGACCCTGCAGAGCTGGCCGTGCTCTCCCAGCTGCAGGCGCCCGGCGTCTCGCTGAAGGTCGCCCAGAACCCTGCGACCGCCGGTCCGGTGCTGCACATGCTCGCCGTGGGCGAGTCCGACTTCCGCGACCCCGACGTGCGCCGCGCCGCGGTCGCGCACCCGAACTGCCCAGAGGCAACGATCCGGATCGTCTGGGCCCACCGGCGCGTGCTCGACTACCCCGGCATCGGGAAGACCGCCGTGCCATCGGCCCCCAACACCCCGATCGACGTTCTCGAGGACGCCGCCCTCGAAGGCGACAGCGTTGCGGCGAGGCGGCTCCACGAGCGGGCGATGTAGCACCGCCCGGCGCCGATTCGCACGAGACCAACGTGTTCCCCTCGTGCTGATGCCGTGCATGTGGTCAGTGGCCCCGCGTGGGTCTCTCAGCCGACCACCCCGAACATGACGGAGGACACGCCTCGTGCCCGCACCTCACCACAAGCCCACCGACGAGCAGCAGCACGCAATCGACCTGTTCACCGGTGGACGGAACACCGTCATCGACGCTCTCGCCGGCAGCGGCAAGACGTCCACCCTGCAGATGATCGCCAACCAGGCCGGCCGTCGCCGCGGTCTGTACGCCGCGTTCAACAAGGCGATCGCCCTCGACGCAGGGCGCAAGTTCCAGGGCACCACCGTCACCGCGAAGACGGTGCACTCGCTCGCGTTCGCGCAGTTCGGGGTACCGATGCGGCACCGGCTCGGCAACAAGCGTCCCGTCCAGTGGGCGGAGAAGGCCCGCGTCCTGGGCATCAACGACCGATACCTCTTCCCGCCCGACCACGGTTCGCTCGCCGGCGCGGTGTCCCGGCAGCAGCTGGTCGGCATGGCGACGAACACGGTGAAGGCCTACATGCAGTCGACCGCCGAGCACATCAGCGGTGACCTCGTCGAGCTGATCCCGTCACTCGCCGGGCTGAAGGAGCAGTACGAGTTGCAGCTGCGGGAGACGGTCGCCACGTTCGCCGAACGGTACTGGGATGACCTCACCCGCCCCGACGGTCAGCTGCGCTACGACCACGGCGCCTA
>JAVHXR010000447.1:454-2931 GCA_031119515.1 Propionicimonas sp. | reverse complement strand
GCATAGGTCAGCGTGGTACCACCGGTCCAGGTCCCCGGGACGGCGGTGAGCACGCCGCCGACCCGCACCTGGCCGGTGATCTTCGGCGTCGTGGCGCTGAGCGCCAGCAGCCGGATGGTGACCGGGGCGCTGGTGCGGGTCGCGGTGGTGTAGCCCGACCGCTTGCCGGTCACCTTCACGCTCACCTGCCTGCCCGCATCGGCCGAGGTGGTCTTGTAGCTCGACTTGGTCGCGCCCTTGATCGCGATCCCTCCCCGCAACCACTGGTAGGAGAGCTTGACCTTCGAACTCCACGAACCCGGCTTCGCCTTGAGGGTCGACCCGACCCGCGCCGTCCCCGAGATCACCGGGGTACCGGCCTTCATCACCTTCGCCGTCTTGGCGCTGGTCCGGGCGACCGTCGCCCAGCCCGCCTGCCTGCCCGTCACCCGGACGGTCAGCTGCTTGCCGTCATCGGCGCCGGCGAGACGGTACGTCGCGGTGGTCGCACCCGCGATCCCCTTGCCCGAACGCAGCCACTGGTAGGACAGCACCGTCCCGGCCGACCAGGTTCCGGGGGTGGCCGTCAGCGTCGACCCGACCACGGCCGAACCGCTGATCTTCGGGGTCGCCGCCGACACGATCCTCGCGGTGAGGGCCGAGAACCGCGCCACGGAGGCGTAACCGCTGCGCTTGCCGGTCAGCCGGACGGAGACCTGCTTGCCCGCATCGGCCGAGCCCGGCCGGTACGAGCTCTTCGTCGCACCGGGGATCGCCGCGCCGTCGCGCAGCCACTGGTAGGAGACCGAGACCTTGCTGGTCCAGGAGCCGCGGCTCACCGTCAGGGTCGACCCGACCGAGAGCGTGCCGACGATCTTCGGGGTTCCCGCGATCATCACCTTGCCGGTCTGCGCGCTGGTGCGAACCACGGTGGCGTACCCGGTCCGGCGACCGGTCACCCTCACCGAGACCTGCTTGCCGTGCTGGGCTGTGGTCAGCTTGTACGCCTTGCCGGTCGCCCTCGAGATCGCCTTGCCGCTGGCGTACCACTGGTACGCCAGGGTCGCCTCGGGCGCCCACGCCGAGGTGTCGGCCTGGATCGTCGAACCCACGGCGACCGTCCCGCTGATCACCGGCACGGCGCTGGCGAACGATCCGGCCGCCACCTTCGCGGTCGGGGCAGAGGTCGCCGAGGTCGCCGCCAGGTCGCCGCCAGAGGCGGTCACCCTGACCCTGATCGGCTTGCCGAGGTCGTCCGCCGTCAGGACGTAGCTCGACGTCACGGCGCCGCCGATCTCGGTGGCGTCCCGCAGCCACTGGTAGGCAAGTGACTCCGGCTCGGGGGCCCACGTCCCCGGCGTCGCGGACAGCGTCGCTCCGACTCGGGCGGTGCCCGTGATCACCGGCACTCCGGGGGTGAACGGATCACCCGGCGCCGCCTGGGCCACCGGTGACCCCAGCATCGAGCTGACCAGGCCGAGCATCAGGATCGAGCAGACCCACGCCCAGAACCGCATCCGACGAGCACCCATCGAAGGCCCTCACACTTCCTCGCTCAGAAGGCGCGCGCACCGCACCTGTGCGAATCCTGTCAACTCGGGGAGAGCGCCGCTCACAAATGGGGCAACAGCTATCAATCTGTGACCTTTCGGTCAGCCCGCCGCCACGAGCGGCCTCCGCACCCTTGGTCTCAACGCCAACTTGAACCGGCGATAGACCCGGAAGGTGCTTGTCACGTAGCCTTCCCACGTCCTCCTCCAACCCCCCGGAGGTGTCGTGAAGCGAATCCTCACGCCCCTGCTCGCCCTCGTGCTCGCACTGAGCCTCGGACTGGTCCCGGCCGTCGCCAAGACGCCGCCCGGGCCGTCCAGGCTGGCGCTCGAGCCGGTGGTGGTCGACGCCCACCTCGGCTACCAGAAGCAGAAGACCTGCTCCCCCTCGGCCAAACCGGGCACCAAGGCCCTGCTCAGCCTGCTGATCAAGACCTGGGGCGGCTCGTCGTGGGGGATCTCGCGCAGCTGCGGGATCGGCGGCACCTCCGAACACAAGGAGGGACGGGCCCTCGACTGGCACAAGGACGTCCGCAAGTCGAAGGATCGCAAGGCGGTCGCCGACGCGGTCAAGTGGCTGACCGCCAACAACGGCGAGGTCGCCTACCGGCTCGGCATCATGTACATCATCTGGGACCAGAAGATCTGGTCGATCTACTACCAGGAACTCGGCTGGCGGAAGATGGACAGCCGCGGTTCCCGGACGGCCAACCACAAGGACCATGTGCACATCTCGCTGTCCTGGGACGGCGCGATGAAGCAGACCTCGTGGTGGACCGGGGTCCCGGTCACGACCCCGCTCAACCGTGCCTGCGGGACGGGCAGCGCGCCCTCCTGCAAACCCACTGTCCGCCGCGCCGCGGAGGTGTGGAAGACCACGCGGGTGACCGTTCCACCGTTCCTGCCCGCGCCGTGGACGATCCCGGGGATCGGCGGCAGCCCGCAGGT
>JAVHXR010000447.1:0-444 GCA_031119515.1 Propionicimonas sp. | reverse complement strand
GTGCGCCGCGCCTCCAACCACGCCAACCACGATCCGCAGGTCGGCCGCACCCTGACCGCGGTCGCAGGCAACTGGGTCCCGGCCGGCTCGACCCTGTCCTACCAGTGGCTGGCCGACGGGAAGGCGATCGGTGGCGCGACCGGCGAGAAGTTCCTGGTGACACCCTCGGTCCTCGGCAGGGCGATGAAGGTCAGGGTGACCGCCCTCACGCCCCAGGGCACCCCGATCACCAAGACCTCGGACGGGACCAACGACGTCGTCCGGGCGAACTTCCGGACGGTCCCCGCCCCGGTCATCGTCGGCCCGCGGACGACCGGGACGCTGCTCACCGTCCGGCTCGGCACGTGGAACCCCGTCCCCACCGGCTGGAGCTACCAGTGGTACCGCGGCGGCAGGAAGATCTCCTGCGCCACCGCCGCCAGCTACCGGCTGCGACCCGACGAC
>JAVHXR010000446.1:2481-2945 GCA_031119515.1 Propionicimonas sp. | reverse complement strand
TCGGTGACGAGGGTGCCGGTGTAGCCCCACTCACCCCGCAGCACCTCGTCCAGCAGCCACGAGTTGAGCGTGATCGGGACGCCGTCGGTGGTCTGGTAGCCGAGCATGAAGGTGCCGCACCCCTCCCGGGCGACCCGCTCGAACGGCGGCAGGAACCAGGAGCGCAGCTTGCGGTGGGAGATGTCGGCCTCGGACGCGTCCCGGCCCCCCTGGGTCTCGGAGTAGCCGGCGAAGTGCTTGGCGGTGGCCAGGATCGCCGTCCGGTCGGACAGCCCGTCCCCCTGGTACCCCCGCACCATCGCGGCGGCGAGCTCGCCGATCAGGAACGGATCCTCGCCGAAGGTCTCGTCCACCCGCCCCCAGCGCAGGTCGCGGGCGATGCACAGCACCGGCGAGAACGTCCAGTGGATCCCGGTGGCCGAGGCCTCGACCGCGGTCGCCCGCGCCACCTGCTCGACCAGCCG
>JAVHXR010000446.1:0-2471 GCA_031119515.1 Propionicimonas sp. | reverse complement strand
GATCCCAGCTGGACGCCATCGCCAGCTGGGTCGGGAAGATCGTCGCGCCGACCCAGAAGGAGTGGCCGTGGATGCAGTCCTCGGCGACCAGCAGCGGGATCCGCAGCCGGGTCGTGGCCGTCAGCCCGTGGGCCCGGACGACCCGCTCCGGCGAGGCGTGCAGGATCGAGCCGGCGTGCATCCCGACGACGTACTCGTCGAGCTCGGCCCTGGCGTCGAGCTGGAGCATCTGCCCGGCCTTCTCCGCCGCCGTCATCCGGCCCAGCAGGTCGGCGACCCGCTCGGCGACCGTGAGCGCCGGATCCAGGTATCCCAGCTCGTGGGTGGTCGTCATCGTGGGTCCTTCCCCGGGGTCGATGGCCGCCGGACGGCGACCGGACGTACTGCGGTGGCGGCGCCGGCCGGGCCGCGGGAGTGCTTGCGGCGCCGGGCGCGGGCACGCTCTCCGGCCGAGCGCAGGCGTGGGTTGACGTACTCGTCGATCCCGAAGTTCACCAGCGAGAGTGCCGTCCCGAGGATCGCGATGCACAATCCTGCCGGGACGTACCACCACCAGAAGCTGGGGAAGGCACCGTTCTGCTGGGCCCAGAACAGGATGGTCCCCCAGTTGAGGTTCGTGATCGGGATCACGCCGATGAACGCCAGGGTGGTCAGGCCGAGGACCGCGGCGGTGACCGTCCCGACGAAGCTGGACGCGATCACCGCCATCAGGTTGGGCAGCATCTCGACGGTGATGATCCGGCGGATCGGCTCGCCGTTGGCCCTGGCCGCCTGGACGAAGTCGCGCGAGCGCAGCGACATCGTCTGGGCGCGCAGCACCCGAGCCCCCCAGGCCCAGCCGGTCAGCGCGAGCACGCCGGAGACCAGGAACAGGTTGGGGTTCTCGTACTGCGAGGCGATGATGATCACCAGCGGAAGGCCGGGGAGGACGAGGAAGATGTTGGTCAGCGCCGACAGCGCCTCGCTCTTCCAGCCGGTGACGTAGCCGGCGGTGACGCCGACGAAGACCGCTATCACGGTGGCCATCACGCCCGCCGTGAGGCCCACGATCAACACTCCGCGGGTGCCGTAGATCAGCTGGCTGAGGATGTCCTCTCCCATGTGGGTGGTGCCCAGCAGGTGGTTCCAGCCGGGCGGCTGCTTGAGGGCGTCGAAGTCCTTGTCGAGCGGGCCGTACGGGGCGATCACGTCGCCGAGCAGCGCGACCAGGACGAAGAAGCCGAGGATCGCCAGCCCGGTGAGCGACTTGCCGTTGCCGAACATCGCGAACGCCCGGGAGAACCGCCCGGCCGGGCGGGGCGGCGTCGTCGCGGAGGCCCGGCCCGGTTCGACGCCGACGGTGGGGGTGGGATCTGTGAGCATCAGATCCCCTCCCGGATCCGCGGGTCCAGGGCGGCGTAGGCGAGGTCGGCCAGGACGTTGGCGGCCAGCACGGTGAGCGTGATCACCAGGAACAGGCCCTGCATCAGCGGGTAGTCCTTGGCGTTGGTGGCGTCCAGCAGCAGCTTCCCGACCCCGGGGTAGGAGAAGACGAGCTCCATCACCAGCGTGCCCGAGACGATGAACCCGAGCGCGAGCGCGAAGCTCGACAGTTGCGGAAGCAGCGCGTTGCGGGCGGCGTAGTCGACCAGCACCCGGTTGGTCGTCAGCCCCTTGGCCTGGGCCACCGTGATGTACTCCTCGTCCAGCACCGTGATCATCATGTTGCGCATCCCGAGTACCCAGCCGCCCAGCGAGGCGACGACGATGGTCAGTGCCGGCAGCATGCCGTGGTGGACGACGTCGGCGACGAACTCCCAGGTCCAGCCGGGACGGGCGCCCTTGCCGTAGGCGTGCGAGGCCGGGAACCAGCCGAGGGTGGAGGCGAAGACCGCGATCACGATCAGCCCCATCCAGAAGTACGGCACGGTGGAGAAGAAGGTGGCGAACGGCACCACGTAGTCGGCCCGGCTGCCGCGACGCCACCCGATCCAGGCTCCCATCGTGGTGCCGATCACGAACGAGATCACCGTGGCGAGCCCGACCAGGCCGATCGTCCACGGCAGCGCGCCGCCGATCACCTCCGTGACCGGGACGAGACCCTTGGAGAACGACCGTCCGAGGTCGCCGTGGGCCAGCAGGACGAGGTAGTCGAGGTACTGGCCCCACAGCGGCTTGGTCTGGTCGACGCCGAACAGCACCTTGAGCGCCTCGATCGCCTCGGGGCTGATCTTGCCCTGGTTGCGCATCAGGAACGCCGAGATCGGGTCGCCCTTCATCATCCTGGGGAGGAAGAAGTTGATCGTGATCGCGGCCCAGGCGGTGAACAGGTAGAAGCTGGTGCGCTTGAGCAGGAACCTCACGCCCGCCCTCCTTCCGGTGAGCCGGCCAGGGGCGTCGGTGCGCCGCCGGAGGCGGGGGAGCCCAGGCCCGCATCGACGTCCCCGACGCCGGACGGAGCCCACCCGGCCGGCACCGACGCTCAGCGAGCT
>JAVHXR010000445.1:232-2947 GCA_031119515.1 Propionicimonas sp. | reverse complement strand
CGGACTACTCCGCGTCCAGATCCCGCGACAGCAGCGCGACGAGGCCGTCCAGGGCCTCGTCGGCACCCTCGCCCTCGGCGGAGAGAGTGACCTCCTCGCCGTTCTTCGCGCCGAGCGCCATCACCATCAGGATGCTGCGGGCGTCCACCGGCGAGCCTCCCGCCTTGGCGATCGTGACCGGAAGCCCGGTGGCGGTGGCGGCCTGGACGAACAGGGACGCGGGGCGGGCGTGCAGGCCAACCGAGGATGCGATAGCGACGGTACGGCTAGGCATGGGGGCTACTCCTTCGTGTGCTCCAGCGGACACGGCTCAACTTACCGTCCGGGACGGGCCCGCGGGAGGGGACGTGTTTGATGCGCGTCGGGGCCACCCGGAGGGCGCGATAGCGTAGCGTTGTGGCCCGGCCCTCTGGACATAGGTGGTGGTAAGGCTTGGCAGGGGTAATCTTCCTCAGTGAAGATGGGGTTCGCACTTTTGCCCGGGGAGAGGGGGACTTCTGTGACCGTTGATCCTGCCTCCATGGTCCTGGACATGCTCGCTGACACCATCGACGCTCTCAACAAGGGAGACTCGGCGGACGCCACCGTCCTCGAGCACCTGGCCCAGGCGGTCGACGCCGAGGCTGCGGTGAGCGTCTACTACGACGAGGAGGGCGCCCTCGAGCCGGTCGCGCTGATCCCCTCTCCCGAGGCCGCGAGGGAGCTGCTCGACCACGTCGAGGAGGTCGGTGTCGGCGGACTGGAGCGTCACTTCCGGATCGCCGAGGTCCCGGGCCTTGGCCATGTCGTGTTCGTCCTGATCCAGCCGGTCGACCAGACCACCCCGATCGAGGGCTTCGGCCGGATCATCGCGCTCTCTCGCTCCTACCCGTTCGAGGAGGAGTCGCAGCGGCTGCTCCACCGCGCCTGCCGTCCGCTCACCGTGCTGTGGCCGCGGGCTGCCCAGGCCTACGCCCAGGAGCGCGCGACCAACGCCGAGTTCAACATCACCGACCGCGAGCGCCAGGTGCTGGAGTTGCTCGCCCGGGGGCTGCTGGCCACCTCGATCGCCTCCCGGCTCAACCTGTCTCCCCGGACGGTGCACAAGCACCTCGGCAACATCTACCGCAAGCTGGGGGTGCACGACCGCCTGGTGGCGGTCGGTGTCGCGCGGGCCAACGGGCTGCTGCCCGAGGCCGCGCCGCCGCGGGCGGTCGTCAACGGCCAGCCGGCGCACAGCTGAGCGGGCCGCCGTCCAGCCGGTGCCGCAGGGGTGAAACCCGGCTCAGGCGGTCTTCTCGCGCCGCTCGGAATGGCTGAGTTCCGCGCGGGAGACGAGGCGGGGCGCGACCCCGTCCGTGACCACGTCGTGGTCGACGAGAACCTGGGCGACCTGCTCGTCGCTGGGCACGTGGTACATCACGTTCAGCAGGATCTCCTCCAGGATCGACCGCAGCCCACGGGCCCCGATGCCGCGCCGCAGCGCCATCGCCGCGATCGCGTCGATGGCCTCCGGGGTGAACTCGAGGTCGACGCCGTCCAGCTCGAACAGCCGCCGGAACTGCTTGATCAGCGCGTTCTTGGGCTCGACCAGGATCCGCACCAGCGCCTCGGCGTCGAGCGCCTCGACCGTGGAGATCATCGGCAGCCGGCCGATGAACTCCGGGATCAGGCCGAACCTGTGCAGGTCCTCCGGGCGGACCTCCTGGAACGGGTTGTTGGAGGCCGGCCGACGTACCGCCGCGTCGTTGTTGAAGCCGAGCGGGCGCTTGCCGACCCGCGCGTTGATGATCTCCTCCAGCCCGGCGAACGCGCCGCCGACCACGAACAGGATGTTGGTGGTGTCGATCTGGATGAACTCCTGGTGGGGGTGCTTGCGCCCGCCCTGCGGCGGCACCGACGCGGTCGTGCCCTCGAGGATCTTCAGCAGCGCCTGCTGCACGCCCTCGCCCGAGACGTCCCGGGTGATCGACGGGTTCTCGCTCTTGCGGGCCACCTTGTCGATCTCGTCGATGTAGATGATGCCGGTCTCGGCCTTCTTGACGTCGTAGTCGGCGGCCTGGATCAGCTTGAGCAGGATGTTCTCGACGTCCTCGCCGACGTAGCCCGCCTCGGTGAGGGCGGTCGCGTCCGCCATCGCGAACGGCACGTTGAGCATGCGGGCGAGGGTCTGGGCGAGATAGGTCTTGCCGCAGCCGGTCGGGCCGATCAGCAGGATGTTCGACTTGCCGAGTTCGACGAGTTCGTCGTCGGCCGCCACCCGGCGGGCGGGGCTCGCGGCCTGGGCCTGGACCCGCTTGTAGTGGTTGTAGACGGCCACCGACAGCGCCTTCTTGGCGGTCTCCTGGCCGATCACGTAGGAATCGAGGAAGGAGCAGATCTCCTTCGGCTTGGGCAGGTCGTCGAGCAGGCCGACCTCCGGGGTCTCGGAGAACTCCTCCTCGATGATCTCGTTGCACAGGTCGATGCACTCGTCGCAGATGTACACGCCTGGTCCGGCGATCAGCTTCTTGACCTGCTTCTGGCTCTTCCCGCAGAACGAGCACTTCAGCAGGTCGCCACCGTCACCGAACTTGGCCACGACTCCCCCTCTGCTCCAACTCGTTCGAAGACCCGACGCCAGTCACTCAGGACCTGGCGTGGGGTCAGCTGACACCCGCGGGCACGCCGACGGCGGCGAGCTCGCGGTTGGTGATCACCTCGTCGACGATCCCGTATTCCTTTGCTTCCGCCGCA
>JAVHXR010000445.1:0-222 GCA_031119515.1 Propionicimonas sp. | reverse complement strand
CCACGTCCGAGCGGGTCCTTCTCCCATTCCACACCACGGACCCCCCGTTGTCAGGTGGGCTCCCCGTGCGCAGGTCACATCTGTGCAACGGTCGCGACGTCCCGGGAACGCGCCGCGCCGCCGGTCCCGGAGGGGCCGGCGGCGGGGTGGAGGTCGTCGTCCCGGGGGGTCCCGGGCGCCGTCAGGGCCGGGTGAGCGCGACGGCCTTGCGGGGCTCGAGCA
>JAVHXR010000444.1 GCA_031119515.1 Propionicimonas sp. | reverse complement strand
GGCTTGGGAACCGTCCCCGCGAACCGGCTTGGGAACCGTCCCCGCGAACCGGCTTCGGAACCGTCCCCGCGAACCGGGGCGGGGTCAGCGCCCGAGCTGGCGGAGCACTTCGGTCATCAGCCGCTGGACGGCGATGGTGTCCGCGAGCGGCATCACCGGGCTCTCCAGGAGGCCGTCGGCCAGGCACTCGTTGACGTGCTCGACTTCGTGGCCGTAGCCCGCCCCACGCTTGGGGAAGTGCAGCTCCTGCGGCTCGGCGCCGCGCGGATGCCACACCAGCGTCTCGGCGCGGTGGAAGCGCGGCTTCACGTCCACCCAGCCGTCGGTGCCGGCGACGAGCTGGCGACCGGGGCCGGCGACCCGGAACGAGATCGCCTCGGAGGCGAACCGGCCGTCGTCCCAGCCGAGCAGGATTCCCGCCTCGCCCTCGACACCGTTGGGCAGCAGCCCGCCGGTGGCGTGCACGCGGTCGGGCACCCCCAGGAACTGCTGGACGAACGACAGCACGTACACCCCGAGGTCGAAGACCGCGCCGCCGCCGAGGTCGGGATCGAACAACCGGTCCGACGGATCGAAGTCGCGCGGCGCGATCAGGTCACCCTGGATGGTGCGGACCTCTCCGAGGTCGCCCGCTGCGATCATCCGGCGCAACTCCACCATCGCCGGAAGGAACCTGGTCCACATCGCCTCCATCACGAACACGCAGCGCGCCCGCGCGGCGTCGACGATGGCGAGGGTGTCGGCCACCGAGGTCGTGAACGACTTCTCCACCAGCACGGCCTTGCCGGCGGCGATCGCGGCCAGGGCGAGGTCGGTGTGCTGGGCGTGCGGGGTGGCGAGGTAGACCGCGTCCAGGTCGGCGGCGAAGAAGTCGTCGTAGGAGCCGAACGCCTGCGGGATGCCGAACCTGTCGGCGAATGCCGCCGCCCGGTCGGCCGACCGGGAACCGACCGCGACCAGCTCGGCCCCGGGGACGTGGACGAACTCGGCGGCCATCGTCGCCGCGATCCGGCCCGGCCCGGCGATCCCCCACCGGGTCGGTCGACTCACTGCAGATCCTGGGTGGGCTGGCTCGGCGGCGGGACGATCCGGGAGTCCATCACGCGGCGGCGGCGCAGTTCACGCGTGATCTGCTTGAGGACCGCGCTGGCGATGATCGCGAAGATGATGCCGAACCACCAACTGCCGCCGCCGAAGATCAGGACGGCGATCACCAGCGGCCAGAGCAGCCCGGAGATCACCCGCAGGGTGGACTCCAGGCCCCCGGCCGGAGGTACCCGGCCGCCCGGGATCAGCACCGAGCCGCTGACGACGTCCGGTAGCGCCGGCTGGGGAGGCGGCGCGGTCGGGTACCCGAACTGCTGCGCCTCCTGGTAGCCGGGCGCGAACGGCGGCTGGCTCCACTGCGGTTCCGGCTGCTGGACCTGCCAGGGCTCGGGCTCCGGCGACCGCGACGGGTCGGACTCGGAGGCCTGCCAACTTGTGCTCACCCATTCATCGTAGGCTTCCATCCAGCAGCTATCGAGGCTCCGGGCACGGACCGGGGGCGGTTCAGGTGGATCACCCAGTGAACGCCAGCGGACGCGCCGCGGGTGCCGTCCACGGTTGCCGGTAGGGTGGACCGGGCTCGCAGGCAGTCGGGCCGCGCACGGGAGGCTTACGCAGTTGCGGGTGGTACAGAAGTTCGGCGGGTCCTCGGTCGCCGATGCCGAGAGCATCAAGCGGGTGGCGAGGCGGATCGTCGCGACCCAGGCCAGGGGCTACGAGGTCGTGGTGGTGATCTCAGCCATGGGCGACACCACAGACGAACTGATGGATCTCGCGCTGCGGGTCTCGCCCGATCCGCGTCCGCGTGAACTCGACATGCTGCTGACCGCCGGAGAGCGGATGTCGGCGGCACTGCTGGCGATGGCGATCAACGACCTCGGCGCCACCGCGCGCTCCTTCACCGGCTCCCAGGCGGGTGTGATCACCACCGGGACGCACGGCAATGCCCGGATCATCGACATCACGCCCGGCCGGATCGAGTCCGCCCTCTCCGAGGGCGACATCGTGATCGTCGCCGGCTTCCAGGGTGTCTCGCAGACCTCGAAGGACGTCACGACGCTGGGCCGGGGGGCGTCCGACACCACCGCCGTCGCCCTCGCCGGCGCCCTGTCCGCGGAGTACTGCGAGATCTACACCGACGTCGACGGGGTGTTCACCGCCGACCCGCGAATCGTGCCGGAAGCCCGCCAGATCCCGGCGATCAGCTACGACGAAATGATGGAACTGGCCGCGAACGGGGCCAAGATCCTGCACCTGCGGTGCGTCGAGTACGCGCGCCGGGAGAACGTCCCGGTGCACGTCAGGTCCTCCTTCTCGGAGCGGCCCGGCACCTGGGTGAAGGACATCGACTACCAGGAGGCCGGCATGGAAGAACCGCTCATCTCGGGGGTCGCACACGACCGCAGCGAGGCGAAGATCACCGTGATCGGCGTCCCGGACCGGGTCGGCGAGGCCGCCCAGATCTTCACCACCGTCGCCGACGCCGACATCAACATCGACATGATCGTGCAGAACGTCTCCCGCGAGCACGAGGAGCGCACCGACATCTCGTTCACGCTGCCGCAGAACGACGGCGCGAAGGCGATCGCCGCGCTCCGCGCCGCGCAGGCGGTGATCGGGTTCGCCGACGTGGTCTACAACGACGCGATCGGCAAGGTCTCGGTGATCGGGGTCGGGATGCGCTCCCACCCCGGGGTGACGGCCCGCTTCTTCCGCGCCCTGGCCGACGCCGGGGTGAACATCGAGATGATCTCCACCTCGGAGATCCGGATCTCGGTGGTCGTCGCGATCGACGACGTCGACCGGGCGGTGCGCGCCGCGCACACCGCGTTCGGGCTCGACGCCGAGGAACAGGCCGTGGTGTACGCCGGCACCGGCCGGTAGCCCGGCCGCGTCCGACCGACT
>JAVHXR010000443.1 GCA_031119515.1 Propionicimonas sp. | reverse complement strand
GCAGCCCGCCAGCAACGCACCCAGAGCGAGGGTGAGGCCGACGAGGGGGCGGGAGCTGCGCGGCCGACGCCGGAGCGCTGCCGGGCCGGGCCGGGTCGGGCCGGGCGGGGCCTGGTCGAAATGCGCCTTCGATAGAGTTGCGGGGATGGATGACGGCCTGGGTGTGCGGATCGTCCTGCTGGTCGTCATGGTGGGGGCGGGCATCCTCCTCATCTGGATGGCTCGCGCGGCGGCCTCGGGGCGACTGAAGCGGAACTCGTTCGCGGGCATTCGTCTGCCGATCACGATGGCGAGTGACGAGGCATGGCTGGCGGCTCATGTCCGCGCCAAGCGGACGACGACGTTCGCGGGAGTCCTGTCCGTGGCGAGCGGACTCGTCGCCCTCCTGCCGGTGCCGGCGCCGGTGCTGGCGGCCGCCGTGCTCGCGGGGTGTGCGGCGATCCTGGGATTCGTGCTCTATGGAGCGCGTGTCGGCAGCAGAGCCGCGGCCGAGGTTGCGAAGAGGTCGGACGGCTGAGTCGCCATCCCGTCGGGGCCCGCAGAGGGAGGGGCGCCGTGAAGGCGATCACGCTCTAGCTGGAAGCACCGACGGGCTGAGTCTGCGACCCGCTGTCACGCCTCGTCCGCGACGATCTCGGCTTTGAACCCGGCGGAGTTCTCCAGCCAACCCGCGTAGTGATCGGGGCCACCCGCGTGCGGGTAACGCTCGTGATAGAGCGCGCGCCAGCCGTGCTCCTCCGCGTCCCCCATGATCGCGTCGACCCGATCCGCTGCGCCTCCCCTGAACGCGAGGTGATTCACGCCCGGACTACGACGGTCGTGCGCAGGCCCCGTGAGGTTCGGCGATGTCGTCACGGTGAGATACGCGCCGCCCGCAGCCCATGACTGACCACCGGGCCATTCGCTCTCGAGAGCGAAGTCCAGTTGCCGCAGCAACCAACCCCACTCGGAACGCGCCTGCTCCAGATCCGCGACCCACACTTCGACATGATGAAAGCCCGCCACCCTGCAAGTCTCTCAGCCCGCGCCCACCCGGCTTCGGACGAGAGGTCCTAGGCGGCGTCGCGGAAGACGGGCACCCGGCGTTCGGGGTGGACGGTGTAGTGGCGTCCGGTGGGTGAGGTCCATTCGATGGTGCCGTCGGGGTGCTGGTGGAGGGTCCAGCCGCCGTGGTGTTTGACGGTGTGGTGGCCGGTGCACAGGGGTGCGGTGTTCCATAGGGCGGTGTGGCCGCCGTGTTCCCAGGCGATCGAGTGGTCGATCTGGCAGCGGGATGCGGGGATGCCGCAGCCGGGGGCCATGCAGCGTTCGGCTCGCCAGCGGACGAGGCGTCGGAGTTGTTCGGGGGGACGGTATCGGGTGCGTCCGACGGAGAGGACCATGCCGGTCTCGGGGTGGGTGAGCACCCGCATCCAGTCTTCCGAGCCCCCGGCCAGTTCCCGGGCCCGTGCGAGGGGGATCGGGCCGAGCCCTTCGACGACAGCCACCCCCTCAGCCGAGTGCCGGGTGCCGACCCCGGCCGGTCCGTGGACGCCCGAAGGATCATCGACGCCCGAAGGGTCATCGACGTCCGAAGGCCCCCCGACCCCCGCTGTGCCGCTGGCGTGCGCCGGCTCGCCGACGCCCGTCGGGCTGTCGAGGAGTACCAGTGCGGGGACGGTGACGGTGACGGTGGCGCGGATGCCGCGGGCCTGGTCGGGGTGTGTCGTGGTGTCGCCGTCGATGAGCAGATCGCAGACCGCGTCCGCGCGCGCCTGGTCGAGGGTGCGGTCGTCGTTCTCCTGGCCCGTGAGGGCCTTCCCGATCGCGGTGATGCGGCCGTGGATCGCATGGACCTCCACGGCCGGGGCGAACAGGTGCAGCCACGCCATCCCGTCGTCGGCCGGTTCGACCATGACGCGCCGCTGAGCCACCGCCTCCTCATGCCGCTCCGCGAGGGAGGACGCTTCGGCGGTGTCGATCAGGCGACGCAGACGCCGCCGGAACGGCCCCACGGGGAGCTCCTCCGCGAGCGCGACGGCACGAGCCGGCAACGCCTCCCGCACCTCGGGGGACGCGGCATCCAACGCCGCCACGAGGATCTTCGCGTGCTGCTGGGTCATCCGCGCACGGCCCAGCGACTCCAACGCCGCCGGATACCGATGCACGAGCGCCTCCGCGAAGCCGAGCAGCTCCGCCGCCGCATACTCCGTGATCCGCAACGCCGCCGCGATCTCCAACCGCATCGACCGGCCCAGCACCGTATCCAGCGCCCCACCGGCGGCCGGCACCTCCGCCAACGTCTCCCGCCGGTACGCATCCACACGCCGCACCACATCAGCCGCGACCATCGACATCAGATCCGCGCACTCCACCACGAGCCCCACGGCATCCGGGGGCTGGAACCAGTCCTCATCGTCGACAATCTCGGGATCCATGACCCGACTATAGGAGATATGTTCTACACAGACAATGGTCAAGCATAGGTAATTTGTTCGAATCTCAGACCGCGCCCGCTCCGCCTACGCCGCCTCCGGCAGCTCTGCCTCGACGCCGTCGGCGATCCGCCGGCAGATCGCGGCGATGCGCCGGCTCGCCGTGCCGTCGCCGTAGGGCGAGGGCATCAGCGAGAGGCGACGGAGGAGTCCGGCATCCGACAGCATCCTGCGCGCCGCCGTCGAGATGCTCTCTTCCGGGCCGACGATGCGCGAGAACCCGGCGGTCGCGGCCTCGGGGCGCTCGGTGCTGCGACGGGGCACGATGAGCGGCTTCTTCAGGACCGTGCACTCCTCCTGGATGCCGCCGGAGTCCGACACGAGCAGCGTCGCGGCACGGGCGAGGTGCAGGAACTGGTCGTGCGTGAGCGAGTGCACGACGGTCGTGTCGGCGAGGAGGTGCGCGACGCCGAACCGCTCGATCGCGGCCCGCGTGCGCGGGTGGGCGACGAACACGACGGGGAGCGAGAGCTCCCGC
>JAVHXR010000038.1:2938-12261 GCA_031119515.1 Propionicimonas sp. | reverse complement strand
GCAGGCGGCCGAGTGCCTGGACGTCCTCGGCCTGGCCGTCGCCACGGCCGTGGGTGGCCGACCCCGAGAGCGCCTCGTCGACCAGCAGTCCGATGATCTTGACGTTCCCGCTGGCGGTGATCAGCACGGTGGCCGGGCTGAGGTGGCGGTGGTGGAGGCCGTCGGCGTGCAGGCCGACAAGCGCGTCCGACACCTCGCGCACCACCCAGGCGGTCTCGGCTCCGGTCAGCGGACCGCCGGCGAGCACCCGCTGCAGGGTCTGCCCGGTGGCGTACTCGTAGACGAGGTAGACCCCGTGCTCCCCGGGGGAGGAGCGGACGACGTCCAGCACCCGCAGGAACCGGGAGTCGGTCGCCAGCGCAGCCCTCCTGGCGAGCTCGAGCACCTCGTCCGCGCGCGGGTCGTCCTCGGCGAGCAGGTGGATCAGCACCGGACGGGTGAGGACGGTGTCGTCGGCCCGCCAGGTCTGGTGGCCGTTGCGCTCGGCGAGCAGCTCGGCGAGCTGGTAGCGGCCGGCGAGCATCCGTCCGACGTCGATCAGGTTCGTCGGCTCGGCCCCGAACTCGTCCTGGGGCGCCTCCGCCGGCGCCGGATAGTCGAGGACGGCCTCCGGCGGACCTTCTGGCTCGACCTCGATGAAGACGCCGACGCCGTCGGGGTCGTCGTTGAGCAGTTCCGGGTCGTCCTGCGGGTCGGCGGCCGGTGCGTCCAGCCCGTCCAGGAGGTCCTCGCCGGGCAGGTGCTCGCCGGCGGCGACGAGTTCCTCGACCACCAGCGGCGACTCGCCGTCGTCCGGGGCGGACGGCCGGCGGCGCAGCACCGTCATCAGTTCCGACGCCTCGGCTATCCGCAGCCGCTTGGCGAGGAAGAAGAACGCTCCCACGGCGAGGACGGCAGCCAGGGCGAGCGCCGCTCCGCGCAGCAGGAGGGAGTCGAACTGCGAGCCGAAGTAGCCGATCCCGAAGGCGAGCAGCGCGGCAGGCAGGCTGGCCAGCAGCAGCCGGACGAGATGACGGACGGTCGCCCGCCCGGCCAGGCCGGGAACCCGTCTGGCCAGGGCCCGGTGGGTCAGGTAGCACCCCAGGAAGTAGGCCAGCGAGTAGGCGAGCGCGAGCCGGGCGGCCACCGTGTCCGGCTGCTCGATCGCGAACACCAGCCCGATCGCGAACAGCGCGTTCGCGCCCGAGATGGCGATCTGGAGCAGGAACGGCGTCCTGGTGTTGTCGAGGGCGTAGAAGGAGCGGAGGTACAGGTACTGGATGGTGTAGGGGACCAGGCCGATCGCGAACGCCATCAGGGCCCAGGCGACGTAGTGGTAGTCCTCCGCGCCGGTGCCGTGACCGAAGATCAGCCGCGTGATCGGGTCCGCGAGCGCGAACAGCCCGAGGCTGGCCGGGACCAGGAAGGTGGTGGCCAGGCGCAGCGCTCGGAGGGTCTCGTCCGCCACCCCGCGGCGGTCGCCCGCCACCGCCGCCCGGGAGGCGGCGGGCAGCATCGCGGTCGCCAGCGAGACGGTCAGCAGCGAGTGCGGCAGGATCCAGATCAGGTAGGCGTTCTGGTAGGCGGCGAACCCTGCGCCGCCGGCCGTGCCGGTGGCGGTGTCGATCGGGGCGGCGGTCGAGGCGAGGTTGCTCACCACGAGCTGGGCCAGTGAGGTGAGCGCGACGTAGCCGACCATCCACTTGGCGACGTGGAAGGTGCGGCCCAGTCCCGTCCCCTTCAGGTCGAACCGCGGCCGGTAGCTGAACCCCGCCTTCTTCAGGTAGGGCAGCAGGATGACGGTCTGGATCGCGATCCCGATCGTCGAGCCGACGCCGAGCAGCGCGACCTGGGCGGTCGTGAACGGCTGGTCGGCGGCCGTGTTCGTCCCCCAGATCGCCAGGTACGCGCCGAACACGGCGATCGCGACGACGTTGTTGGCGATCGGCGCCCACATCATCGGGCCGAAGACGTCGCGGGCGTTGAGCACCTGGCCGATCAGGAAGAAGACGCCGTAGAAGAACAGCTGCGGCATCGTGATGTAGCTCATCAGGAGCAGCGACTGCCAGTGCTCGGCCATCTCCGGGACGCGCCAGTCGGCCCCGGTGTACAGGCTCATCACCCACGGGACGGCGATGGTGAGCAGGACGGTGAGCGCGCCCAGCGCGACCAGGAAGGCCGTCATGATCCGGTTGATGAACGCCTTGCCGTCGTCCTCGTCGTGCAGCACGGCGCGGACGATCTGGGGCACGAGGACGTTGTTCAGGGTGCCGCCCGCGAGCAGCATGTAGAGCGAGTTGGGCACCGTCATGGCGAAGGTGAACACCTCGGCGCGCAGCGTGGTGTTGCCCAGCACGAAGGCGATCATCATCGCCCGGACCAGTCCGAGGAGGCGGGATGCCATCGTCCCCGAGGCCATCACCGCTGTCGCGTTCAGCAGCCGGCGGCCCGGCGCCGGCTCAGCCATTCCTGGGCTCCGTGGTGGCGTCCTCGGCGGGGACGTGCTCGGGGGCGGCTGCACCGGCGGGTGCGGCCTGGGCGGCGGCCTTGCGCCGGACCTGGCGGATCCGCAGCACGGTGGCGGCGACCACGACGAGCCCGGAGGCGATCACGATCACCCAGCCGATGAACCCGAGCTCGGTCATCTCGATCGTGATCGTGGTGTCGGGGGTGACGCGCTGGCCGTCCTGGGTCACCACCCGGGCGCGGGCGATGGCGATGCCGTTCGCGGTCGCCTCCGGCTGGATGGTGACCGTCTGGCTCTGCCCGGCCGGGATCGAGATCAGGTCGCTGTCGGGGATCGCGAGCCGCTGCGGGTTGTCGGTGGCGACCACCACCTTGACCCGGATCGGCTCGGTGAGGTGGTTCGTCACGGTGAGCGGGAACTGGTTCGACCGTGTCGACATCACGAACCGCGGGCTGGCGTCGAGGGTGACCGCTTCGGCCATCGCGGCAGGGCCGACCAGGTCGTCGAAGGCCGACAGCATCGCCTTCTGGCCGGCCGGATCCGCGATCCACGCCGTCGACGCCGCCCTGGCCAGCGCGGCCGTCGACTCGCCGGCGATGGTGGACTCGGGGGCGAGTGCGGCGTAGGCCTCGAAGTCGTGCTCCAGCCGGTCGACGGCGGCGAACTGCGCGGCCGTCAATGTCGCCGCGGTGACCTCGGAGAACTCCGCGGTCACCGCCGGGGTGGCGGTCAGCAGGTCCGCGACCGGGCGGGGGGTCATCCAGACCGCGGTCGTGGCGTCGTCGGCGACCAGGTCCGCCGGCTCCCGGAGCACCCGCAGCTGTCCGGACGGGCCGGCCACCAGGGTCTCGGCGAGGACGAGCTGGGTGTTGTCGAAGGTCGGCTGGCCGCTGCCGAGGCTGACCGCGGAGGCGAGCACCCGGCGTCCGTCCGGTGCGGACTGCAGGGCACCGGCTGTGACGAGGTTGGTCGCCAGCAACGGTGCGTCCGCCAGGCCGGTGGGGAGGGCGTCGGTGGTGTCGGCGTAGACGTCCCCGGTCGGGACCACCACCAGCGGCAGCCGGTCCAGGCGGGCCACGGCCGCGGTCGCCGCCACGGCGCGGGCGGCCACCTCCGGCTCCCCCTCGGCTGCCGCTCCGGTGAGGTCGGGGCCCGCGAACAGGGTGCGGGCGCCGGCACGCTGGTCGAGCCGCTGGAACCGGGCCAGCCACTCCGCGGCGACGCGCTGCCCCGTCCCCGGGGTGGCGGAGTCGCCGGCCCGGACCTGGTAGCCATTGGCCAGGTCGGCCACCTCGTCGTACAGCGCGGGGTCGATCGCCCAGGACATGCCCGGCTCGGCGGCGGCCGTGAGCAGGGTGTCGAGGCGTCCGGCGAGTTCGGTGGCGAGGTTCTCGTTGCCGAACAGGTTGGTCGCCAGCTTGGTCGGGGGGGCGGTGAGCACCACCAGCCGGGTCACCGGGACGGACTGCTGGCCGGGGATCGGCACGACGATCGAGGCCTGCCCGACGTTCCCGAAGCCGATGCCGCCGTCCGTGGTTCCCAGAGCCCGGGCGCCGACCGCGTACACCATGCCCGGGGTGTCGAAGCCGAGTTCGGCGAGGGTGGCGTGGAGCACGAAGTCCGCGACCGTGCCTGCGGCGAACACCTCGTCCTGCTCGGAGATCTTGTCATAGCCGCTGGGCAGGATGACCCCCCAGGGCGGGTTGTCGCCGGCGGCCCGCCGGACCGTCTCCAGCTCGTCGATCGGATCGCGGGAGCGCCACATCGCCATCCGAAGCCCGTACACCTGTGACCCGGTCGGGTTGCTCACCCGTCCCCTCAGTTCGAGCTGGCCGTCCGGACCCGACCCGGTCACGGTGACCGAGGTGAGTTCGACGGTGACCAGCGGCGTCGTGGCAGCGGACGCGGCCGGCACGAGGACGGCAGCCGCGGCGCCGGTGAGCAGCATGCCCAGGACGACAGCGAGCGCGCGGCGCAGTGCTGTGGGCCTCGGGTTCACCGTTCCATCGTACGGGCGGCATCGAAGGACCCGGGCCGGGACGCGCGCCATCGCGCCACCCCGCCCGCTCCAGCGGCGCCCCACCCGGCTTCGCTGCGTCCGGCTCGGGATCGGGATCGAGGACTCGCGCTCGCCGAGGGCCAGCCTTCGTCGTCGAGGGCCGCTGCTCAGGCGCTGGCTCTCGGCGGTGGAGGCCGGCCCTCGGCGGACCGGGGGCGTGGGATAGTCGACGGCACGGGCAGACCGACGACGGGAGGACGGCTGTGCAGACGTTGACGATCGGGATCCCACCGCTGGAGGCGGCGGAGGTGGTTCGCACGCGCGTCCTCGCGTCCGGGTCGAGCGTCGAGTGCGTGGGCGAGTACGTCAACCGCAGCGCGGACGGCCGGGACGTCGTCATGCTGGTCTTCGAGAAGTACTTCATGCGCAACTCCAGCCGGGCGAGCCTGTCGGTCGTGCTGGAGAACGTGAACGGCCAGACCTGGGTGGGGGCCACCGGCTCCGGGGGCGGGCAGGGCGCCGTGTTCAGCTTCGACTGGGGCACCGGCGAGGAGTTCGCCGCCGTCGTGACCACCGCGCTGACGCCCTACCTGCTCCGCTGACGGCGGACGGCGGCCGCCGGGCCGGCCACGGTAGACTGACCGGCCGTGCCCGACCTGACCGCCAGCCAGCGCGCCGCGCTGGAGTCCGTCCGCCGGGGAAGCCCTGTCCTGAACCGGCTCGTCGGCCTGTTCGAGGCGGCGGGCGTCGAGTTCTACCTGGTCGGTGGCTCGGTCCGGGACGCGCTGCTCGGCCGGCTGTCCTCCGACCTCGACTTCACCACCTCGGCCCGCCCGGACGAGATCGAGCGCCTGGTGCGCAGGGTGACCCCGGTCACCTGGGACGTGGGACGCGCCTTCGGCACGATCGCCTGCCAGCTCACCGAGGCCGACGGCACCCAGTTGCTGGTCGAGATCACGACCTTCCGGGCCGACAGCTACGTCGACCACTCCCGCAAGCCCGAGGTGGTGTTCGGCGACCACCTCGGCGGCGACCTGGTCCGCCGCGACTTCACGGTCAACGCGATGGCGCTGTCGATGCGCACCGGCGAGCTGCTCGACCCGTTCGGCGGCCTGTCCGACCTGCAGGACGGCCTGATCCGGACGCCGGCCGCGGCCGAGCTCTCGTTCTCCGACGACCCGTTGCGGATCATGCGGGCGGCGCGGTTCACCTCCCAGCTGGGGTTCAGCTGCGTCCCCGAGGTGGTGACGGCGATGTCGGCGATGGCCGACCGCCTCGAGATCGTGTCGGCGGAACGGATCCGGGACGAGCTGGTGAAGCTCCTGCTCACCGACGATCCCCGTCCCGGCCTCGACCTGCTGGTGGAGACCGGCGTCGCCGACGTCGTGCTGCCCGAGGTGCCCGCGCTGCGGATGGAGCGCGACGAGCACAACCGGCACAAGGACGTCTACCAGCACTCGCTCACGGTTCTCGACCAGGCGATCGTGCTGGAGCGGCAGCGCGGCCACGCCCCCGACCTCGTGAACCGGCTGGCCGCGCTGCTGCATGACATCGGCAAGCCGAGCACCCGCAGGTTCGAGCCGGGCGGGAAGGTGAGCTTCCACCACCACGACGTGGTGGGGGCGAAGCTGGCCCGCAAGCGGATGCAGGCACTGCACTTCTCCACCGAGCAGATCAAGGCGGTGGCGAAGCTCATCGAGCTGCACCTGCGCTTCCACGGCTACGGGGAGGGCAACTGGACGGATTCGGCGGTGCGCCGATACGTGCGCGACGCCGGCGACCAGCTCGAACGGCTGCACATCCTGACCAGGTCCGACTGCACCACCCGAAACCTGCGCAAGGCCCAGCGGCTGCAGCGGGTGTACGAGGAACTGGAGTGGCGGATCGAGGCGCTCGCCGAGCAGGAGGAGCTGGACGCGATGCGGCCGGACCTGGACGGCCAGCAGATCATGGAGCTGCTCGGGATCGCACCCGGCCCGGTCGTCGGGCAGGCCTACCGGTTCCTGCTGGAGAAGCGGATCGACGACGGCCCGCTCGGTCCGGAGCGGGCGCGGGAGGAGTTGTTGGCGTGGTGGGACGAACAGCAGCGGACGGGGTCGTGAGCCTGGACCGGGGACGCCCCGCGGCGCCGGCCTGGCCGCAGCGGTTGGCCGCCCGGCCGGCGGCGGTGGTGTTCGACTGCGACGGGCTGCTGGTCGACACCGAGCCGAGCTGGGAGAAGGTCGAGGAGGAGCTGTTCGCCCGCCGCGGCCTGCCCTACGGCCCCGAGCAGCGCGCCGAGTACCTCGGGATCAGCGTCGCGGACGCGGCGGCGAAGATGGCCGCCACCTTCGGGGAGCCGGGCGGGGAACCGGACCTGTTCGACGAGATGCTGGTGGCCGTCCGGCTGCTGCTGGAGCGCGAGGCCCGCGCGATGCCGGGCGCCGTCGAGTTGGTGTCCGCCCTGGTGAGCAGGGACGTCCCGCTCGCCGTTGCCAGCAACTCGCCGCGGACGGTGGTGGAGTACGCGCTCGGGCTGGCGGGGCTGGCCGGGGCGTTCGCCGTGGTGGTGAGCGCGGACGACGTCCGCCTCCCCAAGCCGGCGCCCGAGCCCTATCTCGCCGCCTGCGCCGGCCTCGGGGTGGCGCCGGCGTCGGCGGTCGCGTTCGAGGACTCGGCCACCGGGGTCGCCGCCGCGGCGGCGGCGGGGCTCGTGGTGGTCGGGGTCCCCACCCACCCGGGTGATCTCGCGGTGGACTGGCAGCTGCCGAGTCTTGCCGACCCGGCGGTCGCCGGCTGGTTGCGCTCCTGGTGACCGCCACTTTAGTTAGCTGAACTAATGAGCTAAACTAACGATTTGTGACCATTGCCCTGACTTCCCTCGCCTACGACCTCCGGATCGCCTGCCAGCAGGTGAGCCGACGCGTCCGGTTCGAACCCAGTGCCGAGCTGCCACCCCACGAGGTGAGCGTGCTGGGCAAGCTGAAGGAGGGCCCGAAGACGCCCGGCGAGCTCGCGGAACTCGAGCGGATCAGCGCGCCGAGCCTCACCAAGACTGCCAACTGCCTCACCGAGAAGGGGCTGATCGAGCGCTTCGACCACCCCAGCGACGGCCGCAGCAAGCTGCTGGCGATCACCGACGCCGGACGCGAGGCGCTCGCCAGGGTGGCCCGCGTCCGGGACAGCTGGATGTACGCCAAGCTGCAGGGCCTGTCCGAGGAGGAGCGCGAGGTGCTGCGCCAGGCGGTGGGGATCCTGAACCGGCAGGTGCTCGCGTGAGCACAGCCGTCGCCACCGAACGGGTGGCCATGTTCGCGTCCTTCGGGGTCCGCAACTACCGGTTGTTCTGGTCCGGGGGGTTCGTCTCCAACATCGGCACCTGGATGGCCCGCGTCGCCCAGGACTGGCTGGTGCTGACGATCCTGACCGACAACTCCGCCCTGGCGCTCGGCATCGTCACCGGGCTGCAGTTCCTGCCGACGGCGCTGCTGGCGCCGTGGGCAGGAACTGTTGCCGACCGGTTCGACAAGCGCAAGGTGCTCCTGGCCACCCAGGTCGCGATGATGGTCACCGGCCTGGTGCTGGCCGGCCTCGTCCTGGCCGGGTCGGTGACGCTGTGGCAGGTCTACCTGCTCGCCACCCTGCAGGGCGTCGCGGCCGCCTTCGACGGGCCTGCCCGGCAGGCGTTCGCCCCCGAGATGGTGCCGCGCGGGATGATCGCCAACTCGGTCGGGCTGAACACGACGTCGTTCCACGCCGCCCGGCTGATCGGCCCGGCGGTCGCCGGCCTGACGATCGCGTGGTGGGGCGTCGGGTTCGCGCTGCTGCTGAACGCGCTCAGCTTCGCCGCCGTGATCGGGGCGCTGCTGCTGATGCGGACCGCCGAGCTCACCCCGGCCCCGGTCACCCGCGCCAGGGGTGCGATCCGCGACGGCGTCCGCTACGTCCGGGAGCGCCCGGAGATCATGGTCGTGATGTTCGTGGTCTTCATGCTCGGCACGTTCGGGCTGAACTTCCAGCTGACCAACTCGCTGATGGCGACGGCGGTGTTCGAGGTCGGGCCGGAGGAGTTCGGCCTGATGGGGTCGATCATGGCGATCGGGTCGCTGACCGCCGGGCTGCTCGCCGCCCGCCGCACCAACCTTCGGCTGCGGCTGATCCTGGGGGCGCTGGCAGGGTTCACCGTCGTCACGGCGGTGCTCGCACTGGCCCCCACGTACCAGTGGTACGTCGTGCTGCTGATGCCGACCGGCCTGCTCGCGCTGACCGTGATGACGACGGCGAACGCGTCCGTCCAGCTCGCCACCGAGCCCGAGATGCGGGGACGGGTGATGGCGCTCTACGGTGCGATCTTCCTCGGCGGGACGCCGATCGGCTCGCCGCTGCTGGGGTGGGTCGGCGACGCCTGGGGGCCGCGCTGGACGATCGCGATCGGCTCGATCGCCTGCGGGCTGGCCGTGCTGCTGGCCGGTCTCTACCTGTTGCGCCGCAACAACTGGGAGTGGCCCCGCAACCGCGCCGACGAGGAGCCAGAACTCGAGCTGGTCGAGGAGCCTCGCTGACCCTGACTCGCGGGGACGGTTCCGAAACCGGTTCGCGGGGACGGTTCCGAAGCCGGTTCGCGGGGACGGTTCCGAAACCGGTTCGCGGGGACGGTTCCGAAGCCGGTTCGCGGGGACGGTTCCGAAACCGGCTCACCGGGGACGGACCCGGAGACCGGTTCCGGACCTCAGGCGAGCGGCGTCACTCCGTCCAGCTTGTCCTTGACCTGCTTGCGCAGCACCTTGCCGAGCATCGAGCGCGGGAAGTCGTCCATCAGGTAGAACACCCGCGGCACCTTGTAGCCGGCCAGCCGCTCCTTGCAGAAGGCACGCAACTCGGTGGCCTCCAGCGCCGCCC
>JAVHXR010000038.1:0-2928 GCA_031119515.1 Propionicimonas sp. | reverse complement strand
CGGCTGGACGGCGGCGACCACCCGTTCGCCGCCGGTCTCGGCCGGCACCCCGACGACGGCGGCGTCGGCGATGCCGGGGTGCGAGCGGAGCACCGCCTCCACCTCGGACGGCGACACGTTGAAGCCGCCGGTGATGATCAGTTCCTTGACCCTGTCGACGATCGTGGTGAACCCGTCGGCGTCCACCGTCACGACGTCACCGGTGCGCAGCCAGCCGCCCGGGAGCAGCGTCTTCTCGGTCTCGGCCGGGTTGTTCCAGTAGCCCTGGAAGACCTGCGGGCCCCTGATCAGCAGTTCGCCCCGCTCGCCCTGGGCGACCTCGCGGTTGGGGTCGTCGGGATCGACCACCCGCATCCAGGTGGAAGGGAACGGGACGCCGATCGTGCCGCTGCGGCGTGACGGATGGAACGGGTTGCCCAGGCACACCGGCGATGCCTCGGTCATGCCGTACCCCTCGACGAGCAGCCCGCCCGAGACGCTCTCCCACAGCTCGACGGTCGACTCGGGCAGGTTCATCGCGCCCGAGATGCAGTACTTGGCCGTGCTGAGGTCGACCTTCTGCTCGATCGCCCGCTTCGCGGTCGCCTCGTAGATCGGCGGGACGGCGCAGTACACCGTTGGCGGGTTCTTCCTGGCCGCAGCCATCACCAGGTCGACGTCGAAGGACGGGAACAGCACCAGACGGGCCTGCTTGAGGATCCCGTAGGTCAGGAAGAGTGTCATCCCGAACGCGTGGAACATCGGCAGGATCGCGTAGAACACCTCCTTGCGGTACTGCGCCCCATGCATCCACGCCTCGCCCTGGCGGGCATTGGCGAACAGGTTGGAGTGGGTGAGCATCGCGCCCTTGGGCTGGCCGGTGGTGCCGGAGGTGTACTGGATGACCGCCAGGTCGTCCACCTTCGGTCGCGGGTGGCCGGGGTCCAGCGGCGGCGCCGCGAGCAGTTCCTCCCAGCTCATCGTCCCGGGGGCGGGCTGGGTCAGCCGGTTGCGGGTTGCCCGCAGCGAGGGCACGGGCAGCTTCAGTGCGAGCCGCTTGACCGCGGGGAAGGCGTTCAGCAGGTTGACCGCGACGATCCGGTCGAGCTCGATGTCGGACGGCTGCTGCCGCAGCTTGGCCACGGCGGCGTCCCAGGAGATGACAACCCGTGCGGCATGGTCCTCGAACATGTGGCGCAGTTCGCGCGGGGTGTAGAGCGGGTTGTGCTCGACGACGATCGCACCGAGCCGCAGCACGGCGTAGAAGGCGACGACGTGCTGGGGGCAGTTCGGCAGGATGAGCGCGACCCGGTCACCGGCACGGACGCCCAGCCGGCGCAGCCCTTCGGCCGCGCGGGTGATCTGGTCGCCGAGTTCGGCGTAGGTGGTGGTGCGGCCGAAGAACTCGGTGGCGACGGCCTGCCCGCCCTCGGCGACCGAACGCTCGTAGAGCGCGACGAGGGAGACGGTGGGCAGCTCGATCTCGGCCGGGACCCCGGGCTGGTAGTGCCGGGTCCAGGGCGCAGCGTCTGTGCTCATGGCCCCATCCTGCCCGCTCGGGGCCGGCTCGCGCACGAGAAGGCTACGGATCCGTAGGTGTGGCCGCTCTGCCGAGGGCCATCCCCGGGCACGGGCCTTCCACGACGGCGGACGGGACCGCGCAGCCCGCCGTCGGTGCCGCGGGCTAGCATGAGCCGGCGGAAGGAGTGGCGGATGGGCCAGCGTTGCGCGTGGGTCGGCACCGACCCGCTCTACATCGCCTACCACGACGACGAGTGGGGGGTGCCGGAGCGCGACTCGAAGGCGCTCTACGCCAAGCTCGTGCTGGACGGCTTCCAGGCCGGGCTGGCCTGGATCACGATCCTGCGCAAGCGCGAAGGGTTCCGGCGGGCCTTCGACGGCCTCGACCCAGACAGGGTGGCGGAGTGGGGGGAGCCCGAGGTCGAGCGCTGCCTGGCCGACCCCGGCATCGTGCGGCACCGCGGCAAGATCCAGGCGGCGATCGGCAACGCCAGGGCGTGGCAGCGGATCGAGGCCGGGCGAGGGTTCAGCGGCTTCCTGTGGGACTTCGTGGACGGCGTGCCGCTCCAGAACGCGCCGGCGAGCCTGGCAGAGATCCCGGCCCAGACCCCGCTCGCGGCCTCGATCTCGAAGGCCCTCAAGCAGGAGGGCTTCACGTTCTGCGGTCCCACCATCGTCTATGCGTTCATGCAGGCCGTCGGCATGGTGAACGACCACGTCGTCGACTGTCCCCGGTTCGCCGACCTCGCCGGCGACGAACCGGACGCGGGCCCGCTGCGGCAGCCGTCCGGAGGGGCTCCCGGGTGACCCGACGGGAGGGTCTGCCGACCTGGCTCTCGCCGGTCTGGCTCGTGCTCGGCGCGATCGTCTCGGTCCAGTTCGGGGCGGCGATAGCGAAGTCGCTGTTCGCCGTGGTCGACCCGACAGCGATCGCCTGGCTGCGGATGGCATTCGCCTCGCTGGTGTTCTTCGCGATCGCGCGCCCCCGCTTCGCGGGCCGGACCTGGCCGGAGTGGCGGGTGGCGCTTGGCTACGGCCTCTGCCTGGCGACGATGAACTGGGCGATCTACCAGAGCTTCGCCCGGATCCCGCTCGGCCTGGCGGTGACGATCGAGTTCCTCGGCCCGCTCGCGGTGGCGGTGGCGACCTCCCGACGCCTGCGCGACCTGGTCTGGGCCGGGCTCGCCGCCGCGGGTGTCCTCCTGCTCGGCTGGTCGCCGGCCCCGCTGGACCCGGTCGGGATCGGGTTCGCGCTGCTGGCAGGCGCCGCCTGGGCGGGCTACATCCTGCTGTCCGGGCCGGTCGGCAGGGCCTGGTCGGGACTGACCGGTGCCAGCGTCGGCAGCCTGGTCGGGGCGCTCGGCTGGGCGATCCCGGGCATCGTCGCAGGGGGCGTGGCGCTGTGGCAGCCGTGGGTCCTGCTGGTCG
>JAVHXR010000442.1 GCA_031119515.1 Propionicimonas sp. | reverse complement strand
CAGCAGCACCGGCCACAGGGCGTCCCACAGCGACACGGCGTCGAGCGCGGGGACGTGCAGGCCGGGGAACCAGGTGCCGGCGAGGAACCAGGTCGCGACCGTGCCGCCGAGCACCAGCACCGTCCACGAGACCATCGCGGCGTCCAGCCCGGCCCTGCCGGGCAGCGCGGTGTGCCCCAGCCGGACGGCTGCCCGGACGACCAGCAGGGTCGAGACCGTGCCGACGAGCGGCAGCAGGGCCGCGAGGTCGACCACGTCGAACCCTGCGGGGTACAGGGCCTGCTTCGCCGCGTACTTCGCGACGGCGCCGCTGCCGAGCGGTGCACCGACGACCGCGAGCGCCAGCAGCGCCATGCCGCCCAGGACGTACGGGCGCAGCGGTCCCGCACCGTGCAACCGCCACACCGTGATCGACAGGAACAGCCCGCCCTTCGCCACCCCGTGGTGCACCGCGTACACGACCGTGGCGGCGACGCACGCGGCGGCGAGCTCGGGGGCGGTGAGCGCCACCCCGACGAGCACGCCGAGGAACCCCATCTGGCTGACCGACGAGTACGCGAGCGAGACCTTCGGGTCGTCGGTGAGCACGCCGGGCACCAGGGCGCCGAACGCGCCGACCAGCGCCAGCACCACCAGCGCGGTGCCCCACCCCGGCACCGCGACCTCGCCCAGCGGCAGGAACCGCAGCCAGCCCACCAGGCCCACCTTGATCATGGCGCCGCTGAGCACGGCGCTGCCGGGCGGCGGTGCGGCGGGGTGCGCGAGCGGCAGCCACCCGTGCAGCGGGAAGGTCCCGGCCTTGATGCCGAACCCGAGCAGCAGCAGCCCGATGATCGCGGACCGGTGCGGGGAGGCCGCGACCGCCGCCGGGGCGTCCGCGAGCAGGGGGCCACCGACGTCGACGACCAGCAGCAGCGCGACGAGCACCGCCATCTCGCTGACCATGGTGAGCACCAGGTAGGCACGTCCGGCCCGCAGCGCGCTCCGGTCGCGGCCGTGCACCACGAGCCCGTACGCGGCCACGCTCATCACGGAGTACCCGACGTAGAACGTCGCGACGTCGCCGGCGACGAACACGGCGGTGCTGCCGACGAAGCAGACCAGCAGCAGGGCGCTCAGCACGGCGGTGCGGCGGACCCCGGACTCCGCCGCCGCGGTCAGCGCCGCGGCGTACAGCACCACGGACATCAGCAGCAGCGGCCGCGCGACCGGGTCGAGGGTCGTGGTGACACCGAGCAGCAGCCAGGGCGCGTCGACGGTCCCGACCGCGGCCGGGCCGAGGACGGCGAGCGCCGCGGCCGGCAGCAGGCTGAGCGGTGCGACCCGACCGAGCCGCCGCGCGCCCTCGTTGTGCGGCTCGGGGCCGAGCGACAGGGCCAGGAACGCGACGGCCGTGCCGAGCGGCGCGAGCACGGTGAGCACCCACCAGATCACGGCCACCACCCCTCCTCCACGATGCTGCGGGCGATCGACAGCGGCGAGAACGGCAGCCCGGCGCCCACGGCGACCGCGATCGAGCACGCGGCGGTGAACAGCGCGGGGCCGAGCATCGACCAGGGCGCCTCGGGGCCGACCGGCCGGGGGAGCACCGCCCCGGGCTCCGCCTTGCCCCACCACATCCGGGCGACGACCGGCAGGAAGTACGCGGCGTTGAGCAGGCTGGACGCGACCAGCACCGCGACCACCCACGGCCGGCCGGCGTCGAGCGCGCCCTCGCCCAGGGACCACTTGGTCACGAACCCGGCGACCGGCGGGATGCCGATCATCCCGAGCGCGGCGACCGTGAACGCGGCGCAGGTCAGCGGCATCCGCCGCCCGACACCCGTGAGCTGGCTGATCCGGGTGAGCCCGAGGGTGTGCGTGAGCAGCCCGGCGCAGAAGAACAGCGTGATCTTCATCAGGCCCTGGTGGACGATGTGCACGACGCCCCCGGTGGTCCCGGCGACGCTCGCCAGCGACACCCCGAGCGTGACGTACGCGACCTGGCTGACCGTCGAGTACGCGAGCCGCGCCTTGAGCCCGTCCTGGGCGAGCGCCCGCACCGAGCCCCACAGGATCGTCACGCACGCGACCACGGTGAGCGGCAGCAGCACCCCGAGGTCCTCGGCGACCTGCACGCCGAGGACCATGTCGACCACCAGGACGATGCCGAACACCCCGGCCTTCACGACGGCGACCGCGTGCAGCAGCGCGCTCACGGGTGCGGGGGCGACCATCGCCTTCGGCAGCCAGCCGTGCACCGGCACCAGCGCGGCCTTCACCGCGAGCCCGCCGAGCATCAGCGCCACCACCAGGCGCAGCGTCCCCGGGTCGGACGCCGCGAGCGCCGCGACCGCCGGGCTGCCGCGGTCCGCGAACTCCACCGGTCCGACCAGGACCGTCAGCCACACCGCCCCCAGCAGCAGCGCCACGCCGCCGACGAGCGTGTACCGCAGGTACGTCCGCGCGCCGCGCAGCGCCGCGGGCGTCTGCTCGTGCGCGACCAGCGGGTAGGTCGCCAGGGTCAGCAGCTCGTAGAACACCACGAACGTCACGAGGTTGCCGGACAGCGCGACCCCCGAGGTCGCCACCACGCACAGCGAGAAGAACCCGAAGAACCGCGAGCGGTGGTGCCCGTGGTCCCGCAGGTAGCCGACCGCGTACACCGTCGTGACCAGCCACAGGAACGCGGACAGCCCGAGGAAGTACAGCGAGAACGGCTCGACCCGCAGCACCAGGTCCACGTCCGGCAGGAACGGCACCCGCACCTCGGGTCGGCGCCCGTCGACCACGGGCCCGACGAGGGCGACCACCAGCGCCACCTTCGCGGCCGCGCCCGCCAGGTTCAGGGCGGTGCGCAGGCGCTCGCGGCGCTCGGGCAGCAGCAGGATCACCACCGCCGGGACGAGCGAGGTGAGCAGCACGAGCACGGGGACCCACGCGGTCCAGGTCATCCGCCCACCCCCGGTGGTGCGCCGACCAGCAC
>JAVHXR010000441.1:1157-2966 GCA_031119515.1 Propionicimonas sp. | reverse complement strand
GGTCCAGCCCGAACGGGCTGGGGTCGAGGGAGTCGGCGAACCCCCGCAACCAACCCGCCAGCCGGCTACGCCACCGGCGTTGCGGGTGCCGTGGCGGGTGCGGCTGCTGCCGAGGCATCGTCCAGCTCCAACCTGTCGTAGGCCAGCGTGAGGGTCTCGATGGCGAGCTCGTTGCCGAGCGCGTCGAGGGCCGCCGTCTGCAGCTCGCACGGCCAGGCCCCGACGAGGTTCCAGCGCCTGACCTCGAACGAGCCGGAGTCGTCCAGCATCGCGATCGAGACGTTCTCGCGCCGGACCCGGCCCTCGGCCGCCTCGAACAGCCAGTCGACCATCGCGGTGGAGTCGGTGAGGCCGTACCGCAGCGTCACCGGGGTGTACTCCACCCGCCCGGGAATCGAACGGACCTGGGCGTGCTCGCCGCCGGCCCGGTAGAGGATGCGCTCGAGCTTGAGGCCGAGGCCCTCGATCTTCACGAAGTGCGCCTGGACGGTGCCCTGGAACTCGAACTTGAAGTTGTAGGCGCGGTACGGATCCTGCGGGATCCCGGGCGGGGTGGTCATGTCAGGCTCCTGCCGGTTCGATCGCTGCGAGGTCAGCGGACTGGCTCAGCTGGAAGACCACGAACTCGGCCGGTTTCACCGGGGCGATCCCGATCAGGGTGACCACCCTGCCCTCGTCGCGCACCTCGGGCGGGTTGGTCTCCGCGTCGCACTTGACGAAGAACGCCTCCTGCGGGGTCTGTCCCACCAGCGCACCGTCACGCCAGACGTTGGTCAGGAACGCCCCGCAGTCCCGCCGCAGCGCCGCCCACAGTGGGTGGTGGTTCGGCTCGAACACCGCCCAGCGGGTGTTCTTCAGCACCGTCTCCTTGATCATGTTGGTCAGCCGGCGGACGTTGATGTAGCGGAACTCGCTGGCCTCCGGCGCCAGCGTCCTCGCCCCCCAGATCAGGATCCCCTCGCCCGGGAAGAACCGGATGCAGTTCACCCCGGCGGGGTTGAGCAGTTCCTGCTCGCCCTTGGACACCGCCCGGACGAGGCCGAGCGCGCCGGCGATCGTGGTGTTGGCGGGTGCCTTGTGGACGCCGCGGGTGGCGTCGGTCCGCGCCCACACCCCGGCGATGTGGCCGGACGGGGGTGTGGTCACCTGCTCGCCCGAGACCGGGTCGGTGACGATCAGCCAGGGGAAGTAGACCGCCGCGTACCCTCCGGGCGACATCGGCGGACGCAGGCCACCCCCGCCGGTGGGGGCGGGCGCCGTGGCGGTGTCGGTGGCGCCGGACGCCGCACCGCCCGAGCCCGCGCCGCCGGAGCTGGAGGACGCCGACGGTGCTGTCACCGTGACCACCTCGGTGAGCCGGTTGATGTCCCTGACCTCCTCGACGGTGTCGAGGATGGCCACCCTGTCCTGGCGCAGGATGTCCTCGCAGTGGTTGATCAGCGCGTCGTAGGAGAAGCCGTCGGTGAACCCGGGGGCTGCGACGATGGCGACGTCGTCGATCGCCTCGAGCAGTTGCAGGCCGGTGGGCTCCTTGGCGGTCCCGGTCACCTTCCCGTTCGGGCCGACGTTCACCACGTACGCCCTGCTGCCGCCGTTCTGGAAGAAGCCGTAGACGGCGGTGCTGAGGTGGGTGCCTGCGGTCGCGTCGCCGACGAACTCCCGGACGAACTGGGTCCAGTTGTCGATCGGGACGACCACGTCCTTGGGGGCGTCCTTGCGGGGCGCCACCCCGACGAAGCCTGCGCTGCTGGTGCCGGCGCGGCCGAACGGGCGGGTGCCGCCGGCGACCTCCTCGACGTAGACCCCGGG
>JAVHXR010000441.1:456-1147 GCA_031119515.1 Propionicimonas sp. | reverse complement strand
ACCCCGGGGGCGCGGTAGTTCGGCATGGGTCAACTCCCTTCGTGGCTGGGCAGGACGATCCGCAGGCCGTCGGGCTCGTCGGGTACTTCGAGGGTGGTGCGACGAGGCCCGCGGCTGACGGTCAGGGTGGTGGGTCGCGGCAGTCCGGGCAGGCTGAACCGGCCGGCCGCGTCTGTGGTGGCCCGCTGGCGGGTCAGGCTGGAGTGCACCTCGACGTCCGGCAGCGCCGCCCCGTCCGGCCCGACCACCACGCCGGTGACGGCCGCCAGCGAGTGCACCTCGACCACGGACTCCTCCACGGGCGGACCGGTGGGCTCGGCGACCGGGACGCTCACGGCGAGGACGGCGACGAAGCCGAAGCCGGCGGCCGGCTCGGGCAGCGGCCCCACCCGGACGCCGGGGGCGGACTCGGCAGCTGCCAGGAGGCGCTCGGTGAGGTCGAGCACGTCGTCGCCGGCGGCCTCGACGGCGACCGCGAGCTCGAGGTCGAGCAGCGCCCCGAGGCGCCGCGAACGGCCCACCCTGGTGAGCGAGAGCGGGGTCAGCAGGACGTCGGGCCGGTCGTCGGGAGGGGCGGCGCCGAGTCGCCCGACCCCGGTCGTGGCGGTGCCTGCGGCACTGGTGAGGACTTTCACCAGGCCGTCGAAAGCCCGCTGGGTGACGCTCACGGCGCCCCCAGCCAGGAGATGCT
>JAVHXR010000441.1:0-446 GCA_031119515.1 Propionicimonas sp. | reverse complement strand
CACGGGGGTGTGGTTGGGACGATAGGTCCCGCTACCGCGGCGACGGTACCCCCGTCGCGGCGGTAGTAATGCCCACCGGCAGGATCAGCCGAGGACGAACGCGCGCAGGCCGTCCACCAGGCGGGTGGCGTCCCTGGCATCGGTGTACGGCGCGAGCCCGATCCGCAGCCCTGCGGTGTCGTCGAGGGCGAGGCGCTGCCACGGCTCGTGGGCGTAGAACGTGCCGGCCGGGGCGAGCACGCTGCGGTGCACCAGGAAGCCGTACGCCTCCGCCATGGACCGGCCCTCGACCGTCACCAGCAGCGTCGGCGTCCGCTGTGCCGCGCGGGAGTGCAGTACCGCACCCGGCAGCCGTCCCAGCTCGGTCTCGATCCACTCCCGAAGGCCGGTCTCGTGGGCGTGGATGCTGGCGAAGGAGTGCTCGAGGTGCTCGCGACGGGTGCTTC
>JAVHXR010000440.1 GCA_031119515.1 Propionicimonas sp. | reverse complement strand
TGTGCAGGCGTCCGGCGGACGTGCCGGCGGCCACTACGCGGTCCGCGTCATCGAGGGCGGTGAGACGCTCGATCGTGTGCGCGGGTCGGCCGGGTCCGTCGCCCACTGGATCAGCCGTGGCGACTCGCTCGGTTGGATCGAGGCGGCCTGGCAGGAGGAGGGCACCGACTGGCTCGCGACGGCGCCGGTGTCGCTCGGTGTGACGGGCCTCGCCGAGACGCTCGCGTCGTGGCGGCTGTCCGACCACGGCCCGAGTGATCCGAGCGGCAGGTTCGTCGAGATCGGCCGTGACGCGCTGGCGCTGCCCGAACCGGTCGGCACGACGGTGATCGACCTGGGTCCCCCGGGTTCGTCCGGGGTCGCGCCGATCCACGTCCTCGTTCGCCCACGCGCCACGGGGTCGTCGGGGCTGACCGAACTGCCGCAGGGGTCGGACACGACGGTGACGGACGTCGCCGGCAGGATGGTCGCCTCTGGCTCCCACGAGGCGATCGCCGAGCTGCCGGACGGCTCGCTGGCGGTCGCGAGCGCACTCCGCGCCGACGCCCCGGGGCCCGCCCCGGCCCTCGCGGTGCCCCGCGTCGAACAGCTCCAGCAGCTGGTCCTCTCGCTGGTCGCCGTGGCACCGGACGACCCGCGGCTGGCGACGGTCGCGATGCCGCCGCTGTTCGGCGACGCGACCCGCTGCCGCGAGACCGGGTGAGCGCCGCCGTCGGGCGCCGCCGGTCAGCGACCTGCTGCGGACGCGGCCGGCGCGCGACGGGTGCCCAGCAGCTCGGCCGCGAGCAGTTCGTAGGAGTGGCGCCGTGAGTCCAGGTCGTGGGCCATGGTGAGAGCCATCACCTCGTCCGCGGCGGCCTCCTCGGCCATGACCCGCAGGCGGGCGGCGACCTGGCTGGCCGAGCCCACGGCGTGGCGCGAGCGGTTGGCCAGGCGCTGGGCCTCCTCGGCCGGGGAGTACTCGTACGCGAGCGCCTCCTCGAGCGTCGGCGCTGGACGGTCGCGGCCCTGGCCGATGTGGAGCCAGGCCAGGTCGAGGGTGGCCGCGAGCCGCTCCGCCTCGTCCTCGGTGTCGGCCGCGAGCGCGGACAGCCCGAGGATGGCGTAGGGCTCCGCCGCGAACCGCGAGGGCTGGAACTCGGCGCGGTAGTGGCGCAGCACCGCCGCTGCATGGGTGGGGTTGATGTGGTGGGCGAAGGCGAAGCCGAGTCCCAGCGCGGCCGCGAGCTGCGCGCTGTACCCGCTGGAGCCGAGCAGGAAGATCTCGGGGGCGTCGCCGCCCCTGGGCGAGGCGGTCACCGAGGCGAACGGATGGTCGGGGGCCAGGCCGTCGGTCAGGAAGCCGAGCAGGTCGTCGAGCTCCTCGGGGAAGTTCTCGGCGCGCAGCGCGTCGGCGGAGCGGCGCAGCGCCAGGGCGGTGCGGCCGTCGGTGCCGGGGGCCCGCCCGATGCCCAGGTCGATGCGTCCGGGGTGCAGCGCCTCGAGCAGGCGGAACGACTCGGCGACGTGCAGGGGTGCGTGGTTCGGGAGCATGACCCCACCGGAGCCGACCCGCAGCGTCGAGGTCGCCGCGGCCAGGTGGGCGATGATCACCGCGGGCACCGAGCTGGCGATGTTCGAGGTGTTGTGGTGCTCGGCCACCCAGTACCGGGCCAGACCCAGCTCCTCGGCGGCACGGGCGAGCTCGACGGCATCTGCGATGGCGTCACCGGCGGTGGCGCCAGCGGGCACGGGGCAGACGTCCAGCACGGAGAGCCGGAGGTCGTGGGTGGGGGCGGCGGGGGAGTCAGGCATCGCGGTCGCAACCGGGCCGGACGCCGGCCTATTCCGTGCCCGTGCCAGGGCCCGGGGTCGTGACCGACCGTGCCCGGGCACGGGTCCGGTGCGCGCGGAGTCAGGCCCGTGGCACCAGCGCCAGCTGACGGGACTGCGCGACGAGCACGCCGGTGGAGTCCCAGACCTCGCCGTCGACCTCGAGGAAGCCGTCGCTGACGAACCGGGACGCGAAGCTGCACGCGAGCCAGCCGGGCGCGGGCCGGGCCCGGATGTGCGCGGTCAGCTCGATCGTCGGGGTCCAGGCCAGCGGGACGTCGGCGTTGACGATCGTCGGCGGGAACGAGTCCACCGCGGCCAACAGGGCGACGGTGTCGGGCGTCTCGTCGTCGCGCAGCCGGAACCAGCCGCGCAGCAGCGGCGTGCCGGTCGGCCGACCCACGGCGAAGCCCGCGTCCTCGGGGTGCAGCCGCAACTCGACCTGGGCCATGTACGGCGGCGGGAACGGCGGGTCCGCCACGATCGGCGTGCACTACTCCACCGGCGGCAGGTCGGGCGGCGTGCCGAGCACCAGCCGCGGCGACGGACCGTCGCCCGCGTCCTGGCCGCCCGCCCGGGTCGGACCGTCGCCCAGGTCGCCGTAGGTGGCGAGCACCGCGAGCAGGTCCCGGTCGCCGGCCCGCAGCGTCGCGGTGGCGGTGGTGAAGCGGCGGCCCGACCGCACCGGCACGACCCGCACCTGGGCGGGGCCGGCCCGGCCGGGAGCCAGGTAGTGGGCGGTCACCGTGATCGGGTCGGGGCGACCCGTCGCCTGGGCCAGGGCACGTCCCGCGACGGCGAGCAGGTAGCCGCCGTTGGTGTTGCCCATGATGTCCCAGTCGGCCGCGATCTCGGCCGCCCAGGTGTCCTCACCGGCAGCGCGCACGGCGGTGGCCGCGCCGAACCGTCCCGAGCGTGCGGCGCCGGCGCTCACGTCACGCCGACCGGGTCGCTGTCGTGCCCGGCCGCGTCCGGCGCGTCCGGGGCGGGCGTCACCGTCGCTCGGGCGGGCAGGAACAGCAGCGCGGCGATCGCTCCCAACCCGGTGGCGACCGCCGCCACCCGCACCCCTGCCGACATGCCGTCGAGGAAGGCAGTGCGGGCCGCGTCCAGGATGACCGTCCTGCCCTCCGGCGGTGCCTGTTCCGCGACCATCGCTGCAGC
>JAVHXR010000439.1:2540-2986 GCA_031119515.1 Propionicimonas sp. | reverse complement strand
CGCGTGGTCGGGCTGGTGGGGGAGTCCGGTTCGGGCAAGACCACGATCGGGCGGCGCGCGGTCGCGCTGCTGCCGATCGCCGAGGGCACGCTGCACATCGCCGGCCGCGACATCAGCAAGGCGACCAACGCCGACCTGTACCCGTTCCGGCGCGACGTCGGCATCGTCTTCCAGGATCCGGGTTCCTCGCTGAACCCGCGGCTCCCGGTCGGCGAGTCGATCGGCGAGCCGCTGTACCTGCACGAGAAGCTGCGCGGCAAGGCGCTGTCGGATCGGGTGGAGGCGCTGCTGGACAGTGTCGAACTGCCGCGGGCGATGCGCAACCGGTACCCGCACGAACTCTCCGGCGGCCAGCGGCAGCGGATCGGCATCGCCCGGTCGCTCGCCCTGGAGCCGAAGCTGCTGATCGCCGACGAGCCCACCTCGGCGCTCGACGTGTCGGTGCA
>JAVHXR010000439.1:0-2530 GCA_031119515.1 Propionicimonas sp. | reverse complement strand
TGGCGGTGATGAAGGACGGTCGCCTGGTCGAGGTCGGTCCGACCGCCGAGATCGTCAGCAATCCGCAGCACCCCTACACCCAGCGGCTGCTGTCCGCCGTCCCTGTGCCCGACCCGGTCGAGCAGAAGAAGCGCCGCGAGTTGCGTGACGCCATCATCGAGAGCCAGCACCTGGTCTCCTGACCCGCACCACCGGTTGAGCCTGCGCAGGTGCCCCGCTGGGGCCCTGGCAGGCTCTTCCGCTGCCCGGGGGGTGGCTGGGGGAGGCCGGCGTGCTGTGGCGCCCGGCTCGGGCGTGCCGTCGCCAGCGGGCGTCGAGGGCCAGCCTCTGTGGTCGAGGGCCAGTGCTTGAGCGCTGGCTGTCGGCGATGTGTGAGGCCTTGGGGGCGCTCTGTGGCGTTGAGGGCCAGCCTCTGTTGTCGAGGGCCAGTGCTTGAGTGCTGGCTGTCGGCGATGTGTGAGGCCTTGGGGGAGTTCTGTCGCGTTGAGGGCCAGCCTCTGTTGCCGAGGGCCAGTGCTTGAGCGCTGGCTGTCGGCGATGTGTGAGGCCTGGGGGGAGTTCTGTGACATCAGGGTCGGACAGGGCCGGAAACAGGAACAGAGGCGGGTCTCCGCCTCTGTCGTGGTGGCCAGGACCGGGATCGAACCGGTGACCTTTCACTTTTCAGGCGAACGCTGCTACCAGCTGAGCTACCTGGCCAGGTGGAGCACTCGCACTCCAGCGACCCCGACGGGACTCGAACCCGCGACCTCCGCCGTGACAGGGCGGCGCGCTAACCAACTGCGCTACGGGGCCTTGAAACAAGGCCTGCCGACCGGATCCGGCCAGCCCCGAAACTATAACGTACCCGCTCGGCCGACATGAAATCGGGGTCGCGGCGGTCGGCGTCCGTCCCGAGGGGGCCGAATCCGGGGTTGGTAACGTGGCAACAGGGACGCCCGCCCGGGCCGGCGTCCCGACGACAGAGGAGTGGAGGCCACATGGCGAAGATCCTGTTCCTGATGACCGGCTCCGACCACTGGACGCTGCGGGACGGCACCACGCACCCGACCGGCTTCTGGGCCGAGGAGGCCGTGGCGCCGCTGGAGGCATTCCGGGCGGCCGGTCACCAGGTCGTCGTCGCAACCCCTGGCGGGGTGGCGCCGCCGGCGGACCCCGCGAGCCTCGCTGTCGGTGACGCCGACACCGCCGCCCACCTGGCCGAGGTGATCCGGACCTCGCCCGAACTCGCCGCCCCCGTGGCTGTCGAGGAGGTCGATCTGGCCGGCTACCGGGCGGTCTTCGTCCCCGGCGGTCACGGGCCGATGGAAGACCTGGCGGTCGATCCGGAGGCCGGCAGGCTGCTCGCCGACGCGCTGGCCGGCGGCCTGGTGCTCGGCGTCGTCTGCCACGGCCCGGCCGCCCTGCTGGCCGCCACCGGGGCGGACGCGCGCAACGCGTTCGAGGGGTTCACCGTCACCGGCTTCAGCAACGCCGAGGAGCGGATCGGCGGGCTCGCCGACAAGGCGCCCTGGCTGCTGCAGGACCGGCTGGAGGCGGCCGGCCTCACCGTCCAGGTCGGGCCGCCGTTCCTGCCGCACGTCGTGACCGACCGGAACCTGCTGACGGGGCAGAACCCGGCCTCCTCCGAACCGCTCGCCGTGGCCGTGATCGACCGTCTGGGCTGAGAGCCGGTGCGGTGAGCGGGCGGACGAAGCCTGGGCGTCCGCCCGATCGCCCGGACACAGGGCGCGGCGCCGGCGGGCGCGCGAGAGCGGGTGGCTAGGGTGAGGGTGCCCGGCGGGCATGCCGGGAGCCGCGGCGCGTCCGTCCCAGCCGGACGGGCGCCGCACCACCGCCGAGGGAGTAGGGCACCGCAACCATGGAGATCCTGTTCGACACCGCCAACCTGGCCGACATCGAGGAGATGACGCCGATCTACCCGGTGTCGGGGGTGACCACCAACCCGACCATCATCAAGGCCGAGGGCCCGATCGACTTCTACCCGCACTTCCGCAGGATCCGTGAGGTCATCGGTCCCGACCGCACCCTGCACATCCAGGTGCTCGCCCAGACCGCGGACGGGATCGTCGCGGACGCGCAGCGACTGCGCGCGATGGTGGACGCCGACGTGTACGTCAAGATCCCGACCACCGAGCAGGGGATCAGGGCGATGCGGCTGCTGCGCGAGCAGGGGATCGGGGTGACCGCGACCGCGATCTACTCCAAGACCCAGGGGATTCTGGCGATCGCCGCGGGGGCGAACTACATCGCGCCCTACTTCAACCGGATGGAGAGCCTCGACATCGACACCGTGGCGACCATCAAGTCGCTCAGCCGGTTCATCGACCGGCACGGCGCGGACTGCAAGATCATGGCTGCGAGCTTCAAGAACGTCGCCCAGGTGAGCGCCGCGTTCGAGGCCGGGGCACAGGCCGTCACCCTGCCTCCGCAGCTGCTGCGGGCGGCTCTCGGGGCGCCCGACGTGACGCAGGCGGTGTCGGCGTTCGCGCAGGACTGGTACGACACCTTCGGCACCGAGACCCTGCCC
>JAVHXR010000438.1:280-2990 GCA_031119515.1 Propionicimonas sp. | reverse complement strand
CCGTCTTGCCGGCTGTCGATGGAGCGCATATCTCTATTCGCGACCGCCCCCGGGGCTAGCAGGTCGCCGGACGCGCGACCCAGCCGGACGCGGTCGGCGCCCAGGTGGACCAGGGACGCGATCGTCGCCCGGCCGGGCCGGGGGGTGAAGATCGGCGTCGGCGGGTTCCCCAGGCCGCCCTCGGTGAGCACGCGGTCGATGATCCGCGGACGTCCCGCGGCGGTTGCCCAGTTGCCCTCGCCGGCGTGGCAGAACAGGATCGCGTCGCGTTCGAGGTCGAACATGTACATCTCGGTGAAGTTCACCTCGCCGACCAGGCGGCCGAGCATCGTGACCAGGGCCGCCGCCATCACATCGCCCTCGGCGGCGTAGCCGTAGCCGTCGGCCAGCAGGTGCGACGCCGCGAGCAGCGGGAGCTGGTCGAACCGGCCGTCCGAGCCGAAGTCTTCGTAGTGGGCGGTGTAGCCGTCGTAGCCGTTGTCGTCCAGCCAGGACTTGATTCCGAGGTAGAGCCGGACGGCGCCCGCGTGTGCCCGCTCGTCCAGCCGCTCGTCGATGTCGAACTGCCGGCGGTCGCGTGCCACCACGGACGCCACCGCGTCCGCGCCCACGGCCTGGCACCGGCGGTACACCTCGCCGACGGCGTCGTGGCAGACCTGGGGGCCGATCGCGCGGAACAGCGCCAGTTCGTCGACGAGGATGTCACCCATGCCGGTGAGTGCCCCGATCGCGCCCAGTCGCATCCTGCGGGCGTGGCCGATGGTCGCGGACGCCGCGGCGAAGTCGGCGAGGAAGCGGGCGAGCCGCCCGTCGGTTCGGCTGCCGGCGTAGATCTCGAGCGGGATGCCGGACCTCAGCAACGAGTTGGCGACGTCCTGGGCCCCGTGGATGCCCTGGTTGACCGTCAGGTCGCGCTCGGTGACGTCGGGGCGGGTGCGCTCCTCGGGCTGGACGAGCACCAACGCCAGCGGCAGCCGGTTGTCGGCCATCGCCCGGACGACGTGCTGTCCCGGCGCGTAGGAGAGCATGACCACGATCACCCCGTCGAGCCCGTCGGCGTTGAAGCGCCGTACCGTGGCTTCGACCGCCTCCCGGGTCGTGGCCGCCCCAGGGAAGTCGAAGTCTGCGATGTCGGCGAAACCGGCGAGGACCTCGCGCAGGTAGTCCTCCTGCTGCTCCTGGATGCCCTCGAAGAGCGGCTTGTAGGCGTCGAGCAGCAGCCCGAGCACTCCGATCGTCGGCCTGCGGTGGTTCATCGGGTTCTCCTCCCGGTCGGGGACGTGGGCTGGGGGGCAGGTCCGGTGGCCGGCGCCGGGTAGTCCCTGACGGGGCCGTCCGCGCGGTGGCGGACGAGCGCGTCGACCGTCCGGCGGTAGGCCGCGTAGTGCGGTTCGTAGGGACGCAGCGGGTCCGGCAGCACGGCAACCGCGCGGTCGCGGGGTCGCGGGTCCGTCCCGGGCCGGACCAGCCCCGATCCCCACCCGGCGAGCAGGGCGGCGCCAGCGGAGGCAGCCTCGCCCGAGGGCAGCGGCGTCAGCGGAACGCCGCAGACATCGGCCGCGATGGACTGCCACAGCGGGCTGCGCGACCCGCCGCCGCTCGTGATCAGCTCGGTAGCGGGCATCCCGAGGCCGGCGAGGCTGCCGAGCAGGTCGCGAAGGGCGTAGGAGGCGGCCTCCATCAGGCTGCGGGCGAGGTGGCCGCGACCGCTTCCCAGGGTGAGACCGAGGAAGCCGCCCGGGGCGGTGTTCCGATCGCTGCAGCCCCCCTGGAAGAAGGGGAGGGCGAGCACACCCTCGCTGCCGGGCGGCAGGGCGCCGGCCAGGTCGTCGAGGTCGGCGTAGCCGGGGGAGCCGGTGTCCGGGTACGGGACCAGCAGGTCGCGAAGCCAGCGCAGCAGGGCGCCGCCGGTGGGTTCGATGAGCAGGACGAGGAAGCCGCCGTCCAGGGCGTGCCGGTAGGTGGTCGGCAGGCAGCCGGGGTCCGTCACGGGGGCGGTCGTCGCGGCCGTCGCGACCAGCGCGGTGCCGAAGGAGACCCCGATCCGCCCGGACGGGTCGACCCCCGCGCCGAGGGCGGCGGCGGCCTGGTCCATGGCTCCGGCGACGACCAGGACGTCCGGCTGGAGCCCGAGTTCGCGGGCGGCCTCCGGCAGGACTCGGCCGATCGGCTCGCCACAGCCGACCAGTTCGGGCAGCAGCCGCCGGCTGATGCCGGCGAGCGCCAGCGCGGCGTCCCAGTAGTCGTCGGCGTGCAGGTCGAACCAGCCGGACGAGGTCTGCAGCGAGCGGTGGCTCACCGTCCGCCCGGTCAGCCAGCGCAGGAGGTAGTCCTCCACGAACAGCAGGCGCGCGCCCTGCCCGGTCAACTCCGGCAGGGTGCCGAGGAGGTGCCTCGCCTTGGCGAGCGGGACGGTGCCGTCGAGCGTGGGCAGGCCGGTCGTGGCGTAGAACGCCGTCGGCTCGATCGCGCGACGCAGGTCGGCCGCCTCGGCCGCCGCCCGATCGTCCAGCCAGACGATCGCCGGGCCGAGGGCCCGCCCGTGGGCGTCGACGGGAATGAGGGTCTCGCCCTGGGTGGTGAAGGTCAGCGCGACGACGCGGCGTCCGCCGGCCTGCGCGAGCACCTGCCGGGCACCGCGGCGGACCCCGTCCCGATAGGTCCGCGGGTCGGCTTCGAGTCTGCCTCCGCGGGCCAGCAGGGGGTACTC
>JAVHXR010000438.1:0-261 GCA_031119515.1 Propionicimonas sp. | reverse complement strand
GCGAGCGGCGTCAGGTGCGCGTCCCACAGGACGGTCTTGATGGTGGTGGTGCCCACGTCGAAGGTGAGCACCGCTTCACCCGCGGCGTGCTGCCGTGCTGCCGGACCCACGCTCAACCTTCGGAGGCGTCGGCGCGCGACTCGTACGCGCGGGCGGGCACCTGGGTGGCGAGCGTGCCCCCGCTGACGTCGATCAGGGTGCCCGTGATGTAGGAGGCCGGGTCCCCGGCGAGGAAGCTGACAAGTTCGGCGACCTCGGAGG
>JAVHXR010000437.1:240-2992 GCA_031119515.1 Propionicimonas sp. | reverse complement strand
GGTGGACACCCTCGCGCCGGTCCCGCGGCTGCGCGCGGGCGGCTCGGTTGCGGGGATGGTCGGCCGTGGTGTCCGGCCGGGTGCGGTCGCCACGATCGCCGAGGCGGCCCGGCTGGCGGCCTCCGACCCACGGTCGGCCGGGCGCAGCGAGCCGGACAAGCAGTGGCACCCGGTCGACGCGGCTACCCTGGAGGGCTACCTCGCCGGCGTCGAGGCGGCCGCCTCCAGGGCCGAATCCGGCTAGTCGCCCGCCCCGCGTTCGAGCAGCCCGCTGCGGTCGAGGGAGTCGAGGAAGCCGCTCACGTCCTGGGCGGCCTGGCTCTCGTCGATGCCGAACTCGGCCACCAGGGCGTCGACGAGCTCCCCGGTCTCCCGGTGCTCGGTGAGGCGCTTCATCAGGAAGGCGCCGGTCGCGTTCGTGGTCAGGTACTTCTGCGAGCGAAGGTCCAGGACGACCAGTTCGCCGTCGATCTCCTGCCAGGTCACGCCGTCGGTGCGGAGCTTCATCGTCCTCCTCGGTGCACTGGGGCAGTGGACTGCCACCCGGGTTGCGCCGAGTCTACGTAACTCTGCCCGTCCCCGGAATCGGACGGACCCGGTGAGACCCTTGGCGGCCGCCCCGCCTCCGGGCATACTGGTGCGCCAGAGGCAGCTACATGGGGGGTAACTGTGCAATACGAAGCACCTGCAATTTGGGAGGTCGGCTCTGTGTCCGACCTGACGATGGGTTCGCAAGTCCCGAGTTGGGAGAGCGACTACACCAGCTTCTTCGAGTTCCTGACCGACATCTTCGATGGCGGTGGGGTGCACCCGTTCGGGCCGGGGAGCTAGGGCATCATCTCGACATGTAGTGGGGACGGCTCCGGCCGTCCCCACTACTGTTCTGCCATGCAACCGGTCGATCTCTCCGCCGACTTCGCGCGCCTGTCCGACTGGGAGCGGCTGATCAGCTTTCCGGTGGCCGAGCGACGCTGGCCCACCCGCGGTGGGCAGGATGCGCCGCGGGAGTCGGCGCGGGTGACGCTGGAGCGGCTGTTGCTGCCCGCTGTCACCCAGCCGCCGTGCTACATCCTGTTCTCCGGTGGCCGGGACTCGTCGTCGCTGCTGGGTGTCGCGACCCTCGTCGCGCGCCGCGCCGGGGCCGACGACCCGGTTCCGGTGACCGTCGTGCACCCGGACGCTCCCCGCACCGACGAGAGCCAGTGGCAGTCGACCGTGCTCTCCCACCTCGGCCTGGCTCACCGGATCGTGCTGGAGTCCCGGGGTGACCAGTCGCTGCTGTCCCCGGACGCGCAGGCCGCGCTCGGCCGGCACGGCCTGGTCTGGCCGGAGGCGCTGCAGGTGCACGGGTTCGTGCTCGGCCAGCTCCCCACCGGCACCGTCGTGATGGGCGAGGGCGGCGACGACACCCTCGGCAACCGGCGGGTGTCGCCGTTGTGGCGGGTGCTGCGGGCGCGGCGCCTGCGGCGAGCCGACGCCGGACCGGTCGTCGGGGCGCTGGCCCCCCGGGCGGCGCATCGGGGCTGGGCGCGTCGAAGGGTGGAACGCGCGGGCCTGCTGGCGTGGCTCCGGCCGCCGCATCGGGACCGGGCGCTCCGCGACCTCGCGGCCGGTACCAGTGAGCCGCTGCGCTGGGACCGCGCCGTGGCCGGCAGCCTGCTGCGCCGGCCCGCCCGGATCCTCAGGCAGAACCTCGAGACCACCATCGCCGAATACGGCCACCGCCCGGTCAACCCCTTCCTCGACCAGGAGTTCGCGCTCGCGCTGGCCGCTACCGGGGGGCCGGTCGGGCTGGGTGACCGCACCACGATGATGCGCCGGCTGTTCGGCGACCTGCTCCCACCGGCCGTGCTCGGGCGGCAGGACAAGGCCGCGTTCGGCGACACCCGCTGGGGCAGCGTCGAACGCGACTTCGCCCGGTCCTGGTCTGGTGCCGGCCTGGGCGACGAGGTCGATCCCGAGGTGCTCCGGGCGGCCTGGCTCTCGGACTTCCCGCCGCCCGGAGCGGCGTTCCTGCTCCACGCCGCCTGGCTGGCGTCGGTGGACGGGGCGACGGCGTGACCGGCCTGCGCCGCCTGCGGTCGCTCGGGGTGCGTGGCACCTGGTACGTGCTGGAACTCAGCGTGGTGGCTGCCGGGGTGGAACTCGGGATCCGGCGGCTCCCGCTCGAGCGGGTCGCGGCGCTGTGCGGGGTGCCGCTCGACCAGGGTGTCCCGGTCGCCCCGCCGGCGAGGTTCGCCGAACTCGACCTGACGCCGCAGCAGGCGGGCAGGGTCGACGTCATGCAGCGGCTGCTGCGCCGCCGCCCGTTCAACGGCACCTGCCTGCGCCGGGCGCTGATCGGCGGCTGGATCCTGCGCCGGCGGCGCCCCGTCCTTGTGCTCGGGGTGAAGAAGCAGGACGGTCAGGTCGCGGCCCACGCCTGGATCCAGGTCGACGGGGTGCGGATCGATCCCGAACCCGGCACGGCGTTCCACGCCCTGCGCAGGCCGTGGGAGGAACCGTGACCGGCTTCCACTACGAGGTGTACGGCCTGCGGGTGGCATCGGCGTTCGAGTTGCCCGACCTGGCCGCGGGCGCGCCCGAACAGCCGCCGGACGTCAGCTTCACCGATGGCCCGCGCCGGCCCGCCGGCAGCCCGCTGCCGGCAGGCGACGTCCTGCTCGACGTCGAGGTCGAGGGCACGGCGTGGTACCGGCTGGTCCGCGAGCCGTCCGGCCGGCTGGTCTGCCGCGTGTTCGGGGTGTGCGAC
>JAVHXR010000437.1:0-230 GCA_031119515.1 Propionicimonas sp. | reverse complement strand
TGTGCGACTTCGAGATCGACAGCTCCCTCAGCGAGGTCATGGTGTGCCCCTTCGAGGACATGCAGCCGGGACTGGACCGGGTGCTCGCGACCGGCACCCTGTTGTCCATCGTGCTCCAGTTGCGCGGCGACTGCGTCCTCCATGCCAGCGCGGTCGAGCGGGACGGTCGCGCGCTGGCGTTCGTGGGGCAGTCCGGACGCGGCAAGTCCACCATGGCGACCCTGATGTGC
>JAVHXR010000436.1 GCA_031119515.1 Propionicimonas sp. | reverse complement strand
ACGCTCGTGATCGCGTTCGTCGTGGCGGCGGCCTCGGCCGCCCTCAACCAGGCGGCCGCCGTCCTCGATCGGCGCGCCACGCTGGTCCGGCTGGGCCACGCCGGAGTGCCGCGGGCGCTGATCGACCGCTCGCGCCGGCACGAGGTGCTGGTGCCGACGCTGGTGGCCTCGGTGGGCGCGGCCGGGCTCTCGGCGGTGTTCTTCTGCACTCTCGGCATGGCCGCCGGCCTGCTGCCGAACCTGCCCGGCCTGGCCTCGCTGGCGGCCATCCTGGCGGCGGGGGTGATCGTCGTTGCGGTGGCGGCAGACAGCTGCCGCCCGCTGGTCACCGGCATCCTGGCCGGCGCGGGACCGCGCCCGGACTGACTAGTGCGCTGCCTCGTGCCAGGACCGGCCGGTGCCGACCGACACCTCGAGCGGGACGGCCAGGTCCACCGCACCGCCCATCTTGTCCCTGACCAGGGCTTCCAGCGCGACGGCCTCGCCGGGGGCGACCTCGAACACGAGCTCGTCGTGCACCTGGAGGAGCATCCGGCTGGCCATGCCGGCCCGGGCGAGGGCGGTCTCGACGTCCAGCATCGCCACCTTGATGATGTCCGCGGCCGAGCCCTGGATCGGGGCGTTCAACGCCATCCGCTCGGCCATCTCGCGACGCTGCCGGTTGGACGAGGTGAGGTCGGGCAGGTAGCGCCGCCGGCCGAGGATCGTCTCGGTGAACCCCGTCCGCCGGGCCTGGTCGACGATGTCGTGCAGGTAGTCGCGGACGTGGCCGAACCGCTGGAAGTACTCCTCCATCAGGCCGCGCGCCTCCGACACCTCGATCTTCAGCTGCTGGGAGAGCCCGAAGGCGCTCAGCCCGTAGGCGAGGCCGTAGTTCATGGCCTTGATCCGGGCCCGCTGCCCGACCGAGACCTCGTCCGCGGCCACCCCGAACACCCGGGACGCCATCACGGTGTGGAAGTCCTCCCCGGACGCGAACGCCTCGATCAGGCCGGCGTCCTCGGAGGCGTGGGCCATGATCCGCATCTCGATCTGGGAGTAGTCGGCGGTGAGCAGCGAGTCGAACCCGGCCCCGACGACGAACGCCTCGCGGATCCGGCGGCCGTCCTCGGTCCGGATCGGGATGTTCTGCAGGTTCGGGTCGGTGCTCGACAGGCGTCCGGTGGCGGCGATGGTCTGCACATAGGTGGTGTGGATCCTGGCGTCGTCGGCCACGGACTTGAGCAGCCCCTCGACGGTCTGGCGCAACCGGATCTGGTCACGATGGCGCAGCAGGTGGGCAAGGAAGGGGTGCTCGGTGCGGGCGTACAACGTCTCGAGCGCCTCGGCGTCGGTGGTGTAGCCGGTCTGGGTGCGGCGGGTCTTGGGCATCGCGAGCTCGTCGAACAGGACGGCCTGGAGCTGCTTGGGCGAGCCGAGGTTGATCGAGTGCCCGATCACGGCAAAGGCCTCCGCCTCGGCCTTGCCGACCTCGGTGTCGAAGTCGGTGCGCAACCGTTCGAGGTAGTCGGCGTCGACACCGACCCCGACCCGCTCCATCGTCGCAAGGGTGCGCAGCAGCGGCAGTTCCACCTCGCGGAGCAGGCTGGCGCCACCCCGCTCCTCGAGTTCGGACTCCAGCGCTCCGGCCAGGTCGATGACCGCTCGGGCGCGCACCATCGCCTCCTTGCCCGAGGTCTCGTCGAAACTGAACGCCAGCTGCTCCGACCCGCTCACGCCGGACGCCTCCACCGCCAACTCGCGCTTCAGGTGGCGCGCCGTCAGGTCGGCGAGGTCGTAGACCCGCTGGTCGGGGCGCAGCAGATAGGCGGCGAGCTGGGTGTCGCTCGCCAGCCCGGCCAGCTCCCAGCCGCGCGCCCAGATCGCCTCGAGCGGCCCCTTCGCGTCGTGCATCGCCTTCAGCGCCGACGGATCGGCGAGCCACACCGCCAGGGCGGCGTCGTCGCCCGGAGTGACGTCGGCGGTGTCGATCCAGCAGGCGGTGCCGTCCGACGCCGCGAGCGCGATCCCGGTCAGGTCCCCGGTCCCCGAGCGCCAGCTGCCGGTGACGTCGATCCCCACCACCGCGCCGCGGGCGTGCGCTGCCAGCCAGTCGGCCACCTCGCCGGGGGCGAGCGCCGTCCCCTCCACCTCGAAGCCGCCGGTCGGACCGGCCTGCTCTGCCGGCAGCGTCTCCAGCAGGCGGTCGCGCAGCACCCGGAACTCGAGGCTGTCGAAGAGGGTGTGGACCGCCTCGCGGTTCCACTCCCTGCGCCCGAGCGCCTCCACCGCCACGGGCAGGTCGAGATCGCCGACCAGGGCGTTCAGGCGGCGGTTCCGGATCACGTCGTCGAGGTGCTCGCGCAGCGAGTCGCCCACCTTGCCGCCGACCTCGTCCACCCGCCGGAGCAGGTTCTCCAGGCCGTCGTAGTTCTCCAGCCACTTCGCGGCGGTCTTCGGCCCCACCCCCGGCACGCCCGGCAGGTTGTCGCTGGTCTCCCCCACCAGCGCGGCCAGCTCGGGGTAGCGGGACGGCGCCACCAGGTACTTCTCCCGGACCGCCTCGGGCGTCATCCGGGCGAGGTCGGAGACGCCCTTGCGTGGATAGAGGACGGTGACCGAGTCGTTCACCAGCTGCAGGGTGTCACGGTCGCCGGTGCACACCAGCACCTTCAGGCCGGACCCTGCGCCCTGCCGGGCGAGCGTGGCGATGATGTCGTCGGCCTCGAACCCGTCCAGTTCGACGTGGACGACGTTCAGCGCGTCCAGCACTTCCTTGATCAAGTCGACCTGGCCGCGGAACTCCTCCGGGGACGTCGAACGGTTCGCCTTGTAGTCGGCGTACTCCTCGCTGCGGAAGGTCTTCCGGGAGACGTCGAAGGCGACCGCCAGGTGGGTGGGCTGCTCGTCGCGCAGGACGTTGATCAGCATCGAGGTGAAGCCGTAGACGGCGTTCGTGTGCTGCCCGGTGGTGGTCGAGAAGTTCTCCACCGGGAGCGCGAAGAACGCCCGG
>JAVHXR010000435.1:1375-2994 GCA_031119515.1 Propionicimonas sp. | reverse complement strand
TCGTTGACCATCTCCGGGTCGAGGGCCGAGGTGGGCTCGTCGAACAGGATCACCTTCGGCTGCATCGCCAGTGCCCTGGCGATCGCGACCCGCTGCTGCTGGCCGCCGGAGAGCTGGGCGGGATACTTGTCGGCCTGGTTGTCGACCCCCACCCGGGTGAGCAGGTCCATCGCGAGCTGCCGGGCCTCGTCGCCGCTCTTGCGCCGCACCTTGGTGGGTCCGAGCGTGACGTTCTCCAGGATCGTCTTGTGGGCGAACAGGTTGAACGACTGGAACACCATCCCGACGTCGGCGCGCAGGCCGGCCAGCGCCTTGCCCTCCTCCGGCAACGGCTCACCGTCGATGGTGATGGTTCCGCCGCCGATCGTCTCCAGCCGGTTGATCGCCCGGCACAGCGTGGACTTGCCCGACCCCGACGGACCGAGGACGACCACCACCTCGCCCTTGTGGATGGTCAGGTTGATGTCACGGAGCACGTGCAGGCTGCCGAAGTGCTTGTTGACGTCCGCCAGCACGACCAGCGGGACCCCGGACGGCTCAGCGGAGCCGGCATCTTGTGCTGCCATGGGCTGACGATAGCCGTAACAATTGCCCAGCACTATGACGACGGTGTTTCGATCAGATCACAGCGACCGGTGAATTCCGCGGGTTCCGGGCACCAAACCACACGTGCGCCGGCCAGATCCTGGCCGGCGCACGTGGCGGGTGTGATTGCTGTCGGGAGGCCTCAGTCGAGGTAGTCGCGGAGCACCTGGGAGCGGGAGGGGTGCCGCAGCTTCGACATCGTCTTGGACTCGATCTGGCGGATCCGCTCGCGGGTCACGCCGTAGACCTTGCCGATCTCGTCGAGCGTCTTCGGCTGGCCGTCGGTGAGGCCGAACCGCATCGAGACGACCCCCGCCTCGCGCTCGGAGAGGGTGTCGAGGACGTCGTGCAGTTGCTCCTGCAGCAGCGTGAAGTTGACCGCCTCGGCCGGGACGACCGCCTCGGAGTCCTCGATCAGGTCACCGAACTCGGAGTCGCCGTCCTCGCCCAGCGGAGTGTGCAGCGAAATCGGCTCCCGGCCGTACTTCTGCACCTCGACGACCTTCTCCGGGGTCATGTCGAGCTCCTTGGCGAGCTCCTCCGGAGTCGGTTCGCGGCCGAGGTCCTGCAGCATCTGGCGTTGCACCCGGGCGAGCTTGTTGATCACCTCGACCATGTGCACCGGGATCCGGATGGTGCGGGCCTGGTCGGCCATGGCGCGGGTGATCGCCTGCTTGATCCACCAGGTCGCGTAGGTGGAGAACTTGTAGCCCTTGGTGTAGTCGAATTTCTCGACCGCGCGGATCAGGCCGAGGTTCCCCTCCTGGATCAGGTCGAGGAAGAGCATGCCGCGGCCGGTGTAGCGCTTGGCCAGCGACACCACCAGCCGCAGGTTCGCCTCCAGCAGGTGGTTCTTGGCGCGGCGTCCGTCCTCGGTGATCCACTCCAGGTCGACGACGTGGTCGGGATCGAGCGAGGTCGAGTCGTTCAGGGTCTCCTCGGCGAACAGGCCTGCCTCGATCCGCTTGGCCAGCTGGACCTCCTGCTCGGCGTTCAGGAGGGCTACCTTGCCGATCTGCTTGAGGTAGTCCTTA
>JAVHXR010000435.1:0-1365 GCA_031119515.1 Propionicimonas sp. | reverse complement strand
GTCGCCCCGGCGGCCAGCACCTGCTGCTCGGGCTCGTCGGCGTCGTCGGCATCGGAGAGGCTGAAGCCCTGGTCCTCGGTGAGCTCCTGCTCGGTCTTGGCCTCCTCGGCCGGCTCGAAGCCGGCGTCGTCGACATCGTCGAGGCTCCGCTTCTTGCCGCCGACGGTGAGGATGACGTCGTTGCCCTCGCGCTCGAACTTCACGTCGAGGTTGCCGGGTGTCACCGCCTCCTCGACGGTCACCTCCTCGTCCTCCTCGAGCTCCTCGGGCTCGACCTCCTCGAGTTCGTCGTCGAGCGCCTCCTCGCCGTCGAACGACTTCTCGTCGGCCTCGTCGGAGGCCTTGCCCCTGGCCGGGGCCTTCGCCCTGGCGTCGGGCACGACGGCGACGGCGGCCTTCCGGGTTCGCGGCCGCGGGGTCCGGACGGGGGCGTCCGTTTCGGGGGTGGACTGGGCGGCAGCGCTGGAGCGTGGGGACACGGGCAACCTCTCGACAAGCGATTTCGGGCGCAGGACAACCGGGAGTTGTCAATGCCTCGGCTGCCCATTCTGCCACGCCGATCGCGTCCACCCAAGCCCGGGCGGCGTGTCGACCGTGATCGTTGTCGGGGGTCACCCGCTGCCGGCCGGTCGCAATAGGCTGTCGAGCCATGCATGCCGAGCCCGCCGCCGTTCCGGTCGCCCCGCGCCGCCCGTCCACCCGGGTGGTCCACGGCGACGCCGTCCAGGATCCGTACGCGTGGATGAAGGACAAGACCGATCCCGCGCTGCTTGCCTACCTCGCCGACGAGAACGCCTACACCGAGGCGCTCACCCAGGACCAGGCGGCGCTGCGGCAGTCGATCTACGACGACATCGACGCGCGGACGCTGCAGACCGACCTGTCGGTGCCCGACTTCGTCCGCCACACCGACGGCCGGTGCTTCTGGTACTACGCCAGGACCACCCAGGGGCTCAACTACGCCAGCTACCACAGGGTGCCGGCCGCCGACCGTGACCAGCTCCCCGACCCGTCCGGGACTCCCGAGGGCGAAGAGCTGCTGCTGGACTGCAACGCGCTCGCCGCCGGGACCGACTTCTTCTCCCTCGGCACCATGCTGGTCTCTCCCGACGGCAACCTGCTCGCCTACTCCACCGACACCTCCGGCGACGAGCGCTACGACGCCCGCTTCCTCGACCTTCGCAGCGGCGACCTGCTGCCAGACGAGCTGACCGGCATCGGCGCCGGCGGGTGCTGGGCCGGTGACGACAGCTTCTGCTACCTCACCCTCGACGACGCCTGGCGGCCGGACACCGCGCACCGCCACATCCTCGGCGCGAAGGCGGACATCGTCCTGCACCACGAGCCCGACGAGCGCTTCTGGAT
>JAVHXR010000434.1:2528-2995 GCA_031119515.1 Propionicimonas sp. | reverse complement strand
GTGATGACCAGGGTGGGGTGGAGGGAGAGGACCGCTTCGGCATTCACCGTGATGCTGCCGTCGGTGACCACCGGCAGGTCGCCGGCACCGGGGAACGTCGTCGCGATGTCCCGGCCGACCAGGGTGCCACCGAACCCGAGCCCCCAGGCGGCGGCGGCGATCGAGCCGGCGATGTCGACGGCGATCACGCGGGAGGTGTCGACGACCGTGACCTGCCGGGTGCCGTCGGCGTCGTACGAGGTGACGGTCGCGGGCAGTTCCTGGCCCGGGTGTTCCTCGATCGGGGCGATCGCCTGCTGCGGCAGCGTCGCCGTCGACGGGCCCTCCAGGTTCTTCGGGTCGGGGACGGGACGCAGGTCTGCCAGCGCGGGCGGCGCGGCAGCCGGCGGGGCTGCGGAGTCGTCGACAGCGGTCCCGGGTGTGCCTGCCGTGCAGGTTCCCGCTCCCGCCGCATCGGCCCCGGCTCC
>JAVHXR010000434.1:0-2518 GCA_031119515.1 Propionicimonas sp. | reverse complement strand
CAAGCATCACCCAGACCGGGATCGCCAGCAGCAGGGCGAAGCCGGCGGGACGGTCGGGGGCGGTTGGGCGGGCGCGGCGCGGCGAGCTCATTCGAGCCCGGCCGATCGCCGCTTCGCCTGCAGCCGCAGGTGCGCGTTCTGGAGCTGGAGGTGCGCGAACTGGACCAGCAAGGTCACCGCGACACCCACGCCGAAGCCGGCGAGCCCGAGCAGGAACCCGTCGCCCAGCTGGCCACCGCCGGGTTCGGCGCCGGCGATGACCTCAAGCGACCGGGTCGACGGATCCGCCGTGGGGGTCGCGGCGGCACGCGCGGCGGGCTCCGGAATCGCCAGCCCGGTGGCGGAGACGATGGTCGGCGTTGCGCTGGCCGACGGGCTGGTGGGCGTTCCCGCGCCGGCGGGTGTGGCCGCCGGGGTCTTCCCCGCGGCCCGGCTCGAGGCCTTGGGGGTGGCTTTCGCCGCCGGCCTGCTGGTGGCCTTGGCGGTCGACGACGTGCCGCAGGAGGCAGCCGTCGTGATGGAGAGCGTGATCGGGTCGAGCGCAGTCCCGGGTTCGTAGCTGCCGAACGCCGCGAACCCGTCCTTCGTGATGCTCGTCGGCACCGAGGTGAAGGTCGTCGTCGCCCCGGAACCGCCACGGCTGCCGGAGGCCAGGGCGAGGCTCGCGAAGGCGACGCCCTTGGAGGAGCGGGGCTTGGGGTCGGCCTGACCCGAGGTCGCGTCCTCCATCGAGATCCCGGTGTAGTCCAGGATCAACACGGCGGTCCTGGCGTTGGTGAACTTCACCCTCGGGTTGGAGAACCTGGAGTCGAGGACCCCGTCGTGGCCGGTGAACCGGACGCCACCGCTGAAGCCGACCTGCCCTTTCGTGGCGGCGGGGTCGAAGCTGCCGGTGCCCTTGCGCCAACGGAAGTTCGGGGTCTGGTAGCCGGCGTTGCCACTCGTGCTCCAGTCGCCGTGCGCGATCGAGCCCGAGATGTAGGCGCGGAAGGACGCCTTGAACCCCCAGGTGAGGGTCGCGTCCGTCACCTTGCACAGGGCGGCCGCCGAGGCCGGGGTCTGGGTGGTCGGCGCGACGCCGGTGAGGACGAGGCCGCCGAGGGTCGCCATGGCTGCGCTCGCCAGCAGGGCCACGGTGCGACGGGCTGCCACCACGCTCTTCTCCTCGGGTTCGGCGAACGGGGGAGGCCCGCTCGTTGCGGGCCAGACAGCCAACCTAGCCGGATGCGGCGCTATTTAAGCAAGGCGTATCTCACCAAATAATCTAAGGGTAGCCTTACCTAACCCATCGTGTTAGCTTTCCGGGCGTTCAAGGGTTTGCCTCACGTGAGGTTCTGACGGGGACCCGCACCCTTCACCGAGGAAAGAGGAGAGGATGGCAGCATCCACCCTGCGCCGGGCACGCACCGCGAGCCGCGGCAGGCGGGCCGGCGCGATGGCCCTTGCGCTCGCGCTTGGGACGGCTACCGCACTGGGCGCCGCCGTGGCCCCGGCGGCGGCGGCCGAGGTCGAGGTCGAGAGCGGATCCCTGGCCTGGGGAGTCAAGCAGTCGCTACGGAGCTACGTCGGCACGCAGTTGGCGGCCCTGGCGCAGCCACTGTCCGGGCTCGGCGGCGGGGGTGCCGCACCCGTCGGCACCCGGATCGTTCCGTTCGACGGTGCGAGCTTCGACAGTGCCAGCGCCTCGGCGTCGGCCTCCAACGCTGCCGAGACCAAGGCGTACCTGTTCCCGGCCTCCGCCGCCGACGTCACCGATGCCGACAACCTCACCATCGCCTTCGACGGCGGCGTGCAGTACTGGTTCCCGAGCCACGGCTTCGACATCAAGTTCGGCGACCTCTCCCTGGTGATCGACGACGGCACCGCGACGATCGTGGGTGACATCGCCTTCTCCGACGTGGCCTGGGACGGGGTCGCCCAGGGCTCCGGGTGGACGCTGGGCACCCCGAACGTCGGCGACGACATCGTGATCGCCACCGTCGACGACGTCGCGGTCACCCTCGGCGGGGGCGAGGTCGCGGTGACGGCGACCGGGGTCGCGTTCACCGCCGCCGCCGGTGACGTGTTCTGCAACCCGGTGGTGGGCTGCCTCTATCCCGCGGGCACGGCGATCGACGACTTCAGCGTCGCGGTCTCCTACGCCACCGGCGGTGGGGAGGAGCCGGAACCGGTTCCGACGGTCACGCTGAGCAGGTCGACCGGCCTCAACCCCGAGGCGGACAGCATCACGGTCACCGGAACCGGGTTCGACACCTCGGCCCTCGGTACCCGTCCGCCGCTGGCCGGGAAGACCGGTGGCGTCTACGTCGCGCTCGGAGCTTTCGCCGACGCCTGGCGTCCGTCGGCCGGTGCCGCGTCGGCGACCCGCAAGCTCGTCACGGTGGCCCAGGGCGGCCAGAAGTGGGCGGTCCTGGAAGGCGACGTCGCCGCGATCGGCGGTGCCAACGCCGGTGCTGTCGTCCTCGACGCGAACGGATCGTTCACCGCGACCCTGGCGGTCTCCAAGGCGGTGATCGAC
>JAVHXR010000433.1:2429-2999 GCA_031119515.1 Propionicimonas sp. | reverse complement strand
CACCGGGACCGATGCCAGGTCTCTCGACGTCGCCGAGCTGCAGCGGCGGCTGACCGCCAGCTCGGCGCTCGGCACCCGCCCGCGCTCGCTGGAGACCACGTTCGGGCTCTACTCGAGGGTGGCCGACGACGGCCGGGTGCAGTTCCGGCCGCAGCAGGCCACCGACGAGGCCCTGCTCGGTGAGCTCGGTGGTGCGGAGCCGACGCCGCCGGAGCTGGCCGCCGTGCTCGCCGCCCTCGACGCCGGGATCCCCGACGCCTCGCTGTGGTGGGCGATGCGGCACCCGGAGTCCTGCCGCGAGCAGGTGCTGGAACGGACCGGTGCGGAGTCCCCGGAGACCACCTCCTGGCTGGCCGCCGCGGTGGCGGCGATGTGGGGCGAACCCGCCGCCGAGCCTCGCCTGATCGCCGCGATCGAGCGGCTGGAGGCCTCCCCGGCCCGCCACCGGCGGCGCTCGCAGGAAGGCTCCGAGGCGGGACCCGGCGAGTCCGGACGGTCGGCGCCGCGCTGGCTCGCCGCCGTGGTCCTGCTGCGCCGCTGCGGGACGGCCGCCGGCCTGGAGGCGCTCAC
>JAVHXR010000433.1:0-2419 GCA_031119515.1 Propionicimonas sp. | reverse complement strand
GCCTCGCCCACCGTCCGGCGCACTCGGTGGACGCGCTGAGCGCGATCGCCCTCACCGTCGCGCGGCTGGCCAGCCGTCTCACGACACCCGCCGAGCGGGCGGCGCTGGGCGCCCTGGTGGAGCGCCTGGAGACCGTCCCCGCCCTCGGGACGCTGGACTACTCCGCCCGCAACGTCGGTGCCCACAGCCAGGCGGCCGCGCTGTCCGGCCGCGCCGCCGCCGACCACGTCTCCGCGCACCGGATCGCCGGGGCGTACGCCGTCCAGCTCCGAGCGACCTACCAGGACCGGTCGTGGCAGCTGGCGATCGCCCTGCTGGACGCCCGCCGGGCACTCGGCATGGCGGCCGCCGTCCCCGCGTCGCTGGTGCAGTCGCCGATCGCACCGATCCGCCGGGCTGCCCGACGTCGCCAGGTGCCGGCCTGACGAGCGATGTACCTGTGTACCGTGGTACGCTGAGCGGGTGATGGTTGAACGCGTGCAGACCGGGGTCCGGATCGAGAAGCGACTGCTGAAGGTGCTCAAGGCGCTCGCCGAGCTGAAGGACCTCTCCCTCGGCGACCTGCTCGAGGGCATCGTGCTGCACGCCCTCGACGGCAGGACGCCGTTCGACGAGGCCACCCTGGAGCAGGTCCGCGCCCTGCGGACGGTCTACGGCCTCGACCTCACCGCCGAGGACAGCCACCACCTGACGGAGCAGCCGTGACCCCGATCGTCCGCACCCACCTCCAGCGCATCGACGCCCCACCGGCAGAGGTGTTCCCGCTGCTGTGCCCGGTCCGGGAGGCGGAGTGGCTGGACGGATGGCGGGAGCACTGCGAGGTCCTCTTCACCCGGTCGGGCGTCGCCGAGCGCGACTGCGTCTTCCGCACCCCCGCCGGGGCCGACGAGATGGTGTGGCTGGTCACCCTGCACGACGCCGGCGCACGACGGGTCGAGTTCGCCAGGGTCGTCCCAGGCCTCGAGGCCGGGACGCTGCGCCTCGCCGTGCTCCCCGACGGCCCCGACCGGAGCTTCGTCCACGTCGAGTACACCGTCCACGCGCTCTCGGCCGCGGCCGCCCCGCGCGTCGCCGAGCGGTGGGAGGAGGCCGCCTTCCGCGCCAACCAGGAGCACTGGGAGGCTTCGATGAACCACTTCCTCCGCACCGGCGCGATGCTCCCGGCCCGCTGACGCCCGGGCGGACCGCCGCGCTCAGCCGGGGGCGCGCAGGTGCCGGTGGCGGAACAGTGCCGCCCCTGCCCAGAAGAAGCCCGCCGACAGGGCCGCGAGCATCGCCAGCTCGTAGCCGATGTCTGTCGACCCGTAGGTGATCAGGTCGTTCAGCGCGTTCACGGCGTGGCGGGGCGGCAGCACGTCCAGCAGGTTCACCTCCTGGCCGGCCACCACCAGCAGCGGGACCCCGCGGATCGGGAACATCGTCCCGGACAGGAACATGAACACACCGAACGGGAAGTTGGCCAGCAGGAACGCCTGGGCGACCGAGCGCGCCACCGCGCCGACCACGAGCCCGATCCCGATCACCGCCAGGCAGGTGAGCAGCCAGACCAGCCCGACCAGGGGGACCGGCCCCGCCGGGCGGAAGCCGAGCAGGCCCGCCGTCGCCAGGCTGAGCACGCCCGCGCCGAGCCCGATCCCGAGCTGGACGAGCGTGACCCCGCCGAGGAACTCCCCGGCCCGCAGCGGGGTGCGGACCAGCCGCCGGACGGTACCGCCCTCGACTTCCTGGGCGACCGCGACAGCGGCGGAGAACATGGTCAGCCCGATGGCGAAGACGAGGACGCCGGGGACGTAGGCCTCGAACTCGGTCCTGGCTCCCGACGTACCCAGCGCGACCTCGGTGAGCGCAAGGACGGGCTGGCGTCCGGTCACCGCGCCGAGGTGGCGCGCGACCGCCTCGTGGGCCATGATCGCGGTCACCGGGTAGAGCGGGTTGCCGAGGTCGCCGGCGATGGTCACCGGTACGCCGCGCTCGGGATCTGCACTCGCCGCGGCGAGCGCCGCGGCGAAGCCTGCCGGGAAGTCGACGTAGGCCGCCGCGCGGCGGGCCTGCACCTCGGCGGCGGCCTCCGCCGGGTTCGCCACCCGGGTGACCTCCAGGACAGGCGCCCCGTCGTCGGCGCCGAAGCGTTCCAGCGCCGTGATCGCCTGCTCGACCGCGGCCCGGTCCCCGGGCGCGCCGGCCTCGACCACCGCGACCGGATAGGTGGTGGAGCCGCCGGAGGGGAAGAACAGCCAGATCAGGGCCACGAAGAACGGCCCCAGCCCGAGGGCGAGCAGCGGCAGCGCCGGGTCGTCGCCGGCAATCGCGGCGCCGGTCCAGCGCATCGGCGCGGACGGATCGACCGGCGCATCGAGATCGTCGCCGAGCACGGCGCCGAAGGCATTCTCGTAACCCTTGTCGACGGTGACGCCGTCGA
>JAVHXR010000432.1 GCA_031119515.1 Propionicimonas sp. | reverse complement strand
CGCCTGCGCGGTGGGCCGTGGTTGCGCGCGGCTCGCGCTCAGGTCGGCGCGCGGAACGTTCTATCGCAGGATCAGTGCGGACGACGGGCTCGAGGCCAGCGCGCTGTCGACGGCGGTGCGGACGCTGGAGCGCCGTCCGGACGCGGTCGACGGCGGCCATCTGCTCGGACCTGGCGGCGTGGGACGCCAGCAGCTCCCGCTCCCTGGCCACCACCGCCTGGGCCTCGAACACCGCGAACACCCGGTCGGCGTCGGCGGGCGGTTCGCCGTTGACGAGCAGGCGCCGGTGGTCGCCCAGGTCGACCACGCCGTCGGCCTGCCCTGGGATGACACCGGCCAGGGCGACGGCTCGAACCCGTCGTCTGCCGACGCGCGCTCCTGGAGCGCCAGGCCGGCCAGTCCGAAGGCCTCGCAGGCGCGCACCAGGATCGCGGCCACGGAGGTCTCGCCGCGCAGCACGGTGCCCGCCAGCCCCGACAGCATCGCCGCCTCCGCGCCCGCCCTCGCCGCCTGCAGGCTGCGGCGGGCCACCCGCTCCACCAGCCCCGCCACGAGGACCGCGACGACGACGAACACCACCACGGCGATCGCGTTCTCCGCCGACGTGATCAGCAGCGTGTAGCGCGGTTCGGTGAAGTAGTAGGTCAGCAGCAGGCCGGCCGCGACGGAGGCGAACAGCGCCGGCCACACGCCGCCGACCACCGCCACGGCGGTCACCGCGACCAGGTAGAGCAGGACGTCGCCGGCCAGGTTCAGTTCGCCGATGGTCTCGTGCAGCAACCAGGTCAGCAACGGCAGCACGAGCGCCGCCAGGGCGAAGCCCTGCCAGCGGCGGGCCCGGCTGAGCGGCCCGGCAAGGCCGTCCGGTGCAGGCGCCGGCCAGTGCGGCCGGTCCCCTGCCCGGTCGTGGGTGACGAGGTGGACATCGATGTGCTCCGAGAGCCGGGTCACCCTCGCCTCGATGCTCTCCCCGCCCAGCACCGCCGCGAGCCGGCGGTGACGGGTGACCCCGAGGACGAGCTGGGTTGCGTTCTGGGCTCGGGCGAAGTCGACCAGGGCGGTCGCGACGTCGTCGCCGACGACCTGGTGCCAGCTGCCGCCGAGCGACTCCACGAGCAGCCGCTGCTCCGCGAGCGCGGCCGGGTCCCCGCCCGGCAGCCCGTCGGACCGGACGACGTGCACCGCGAGCAGGTCGGCCCCGACCGACCGTCCGGCGATCCTCGCGGCCCGCCGCAGCAGGGTGGCGCCCTCCGGCCCGCCGGTCAGGACGGCGACGATCCGCTCCCGCGCCTCCCACGGTTCGCTGATGCCGTGGCGGTCGCGGTACCGCTGCAGCACCTCGTCCACCCGCTCGGCCATCCACAACAGGGCGAGCTCCCGCAGCGCGGTCAGGTTGCCGGGCCGGAAGTAGTTGGCGAGGGCGGCATCGACCCGCTCCGCCGGATAGATGTTGCCGTGCGCCATCCGGCGCCGCAGCGCCTCGGGGCTGATGTCCACGATCTCGATCGTGTCGGCCCGGCGGACCACCTCGTCGGGCACGGTCTCGCGCTGGGTGGTGCCGGTGATCCGCGCCACCACGTCGTTCAGCGATTCCAGGTGCTGGATGTTCAGGGTGGAGACCACGTCGATCCCCGCGGCCAGGATGTCCTCGACGTCCTGCCAGCGCTTCTGGTTCCTCGACCCCGGCACGTTGGTGTGGGCGAGTTCGTCGACCAGCGCCAGGCTGGGGCGGCGCCGGATCACGGCATCGACGTCGAGCTCGGCGAGGACTGCCCCCCGGTACTCGATCCGCCGCCGCGGGAGCACCTCGAGACCGTCCAGCAACTCGGCGGTGTGGGCGCGGGCGTGGGTCTCGACCAGCCCGGCGACGACATCGGTGCCACGGTCGCGGCGGCGGTGGCCCTCGTCGAGCATGGCGTAGGTCTTGCCCACCCCGGGGGCCATCCCGAGGTAGACCTTGAGGCTGCCGCGCTTCACCTCTTCACTCTCCCGCCATCGCCTCCACGGCCAGGTTGAGCTGCAGGACGTTCACCCGGGGTCGTCCGAGGAAGCCGAGGTCCGGTCCTGCGGTGTGCGCCACCACCAGCGCCGCTACCTCGGCCACCGCGAGCCCGCGCGTCCGCGCGACCCTGGCCACCTGCAGGTCTGCATAGGCGACGCTGATGTGCGGGTCCAGCCCCGACGCGCTGGCGGTGAGGGCGTCCGGCGGGACGTCGGCCGGGGCGACCCCCTCCTCCGCGGCGATCCGGGCGCGGCGCTCCCCGATCGCGGCCACCAGGTCGGGGTTGGACGGCCCGAGGTTCGACCCGCCGGAGGCGAGCGCGTCATAGCCGTCCCCCGCCGCCGAGGGCCGGGAGTGGAACCAGCCGGGCCCGTCGAAGGACTGGCCGAGCAGGGCCGAACCGACCACCGTGCCGTCCCGGGTGAGGAGGGAGCCGGACGCCTGGGCGGGGAGCCCGACCCCGACCGCCGTGATCGCCAGCGGGTACGCGACGCCGAGCAGGATCGTGAACACAGCCAGCAGCCTCAGGCCGGCCAGCGCATGCCGAAACAGGTTCATGGGACCACTCACATTCCGGGGATGAGGGCGACCAGCAGGTCGACCAGCTTGATGCCGATGAAGGGGATCACCAGCCCGCCGATCCCGTAGACCAGCAGGTTGCGGCCGAGCAGGCTGCTCGCCGACCCCGGTCGATAGCGGACCCCGCGCAGCGCGAGCGGGATCAGGGCGACGATCACCAGGGCGTTGAACACCACCGCGGAGAGGATGGCCGAGTTCGGGCTGTGCAGGCCCATCACGTTGAGCACGGCCAGCCCGGGAAAGACTCCTGCGAACATCGCCGGCAGGATCGCGAAGTACTTCGCGACGTCGTTCGCTATCGAGAACGTGGTCAGCGAGCCACGGGTGATCAGCAGCTGCTTGCCGATCTGCACGATGTCGATCAGCTTGGTCGGGTTGGAGTCGAGATCGACCATGTTGCCGGCCTCCTTCGCCGCGGAGGTGCC
>JAVHXR010000431.1 GCA_031119515.1 Propionicimonas sp. | reverse complement strand
ACCCCGGCGAAGGTGACCCCGACCCCAGTGATGTAAAGCCCGCGCACCGCGCGGCTACTAGTTTCATTGACCTCAGATCGGGCCTTGGCCGAGGCTCGGTTCAGGTGCTCGAGGTGGTCGCTCTCATTTGCGGCTGTCCTGGCCCGTGGCCTGTGACTCTAGTTTGGCGTGCGCTGCCCCGGGCACCGATCCGGGGCGGGAGAGGCTGAAGAAGGGAATGCTCTGCCAGGAGTAGCGGTGCCCTCCTGACTCCATCCATCGATGGATCGAGACAGAGGAGGGTCGTCATGGCAACACAGCAACAGGTCGTGATCGGGATGGATCCGCACAAACGGTCGGTCACGATCGAGGTGATGACCGGCGACGAGTCGATCGTCGGCCACGGCCGGTCCGGCACCGACACCGCGGGGTTCGACCAGCTCGTCGCCTATGCCACGTCGTGGCCGGACCGGGTGTGGGCGGTCGAGGGCTGCGAAGGAATCGGCCGCCATGTCGCGCAGCGCCTCCTCGCCGTCGGGGAACCGATCGTGGATGTGCCCGCGAAGCTGTCGGCCAGGATGCGGATGTTCGCCACCGGCCAGGGACGCAAGACCGACGCCACCGACGCCCACTCGATTGCCCTGGTCGGAGTCCGCGTCAGCGGCCTGCGGCCGGTCGTGGCTGATGAGCAGTTGGAGATGTTGCGGCTGCTGGTCGACCGTCGCCGACGCATCGGCGCTGATCACACCAGGATGATCTGCCAGCTCCACCAGCTGCTACTGGAGCTTGTCGCAGGCGGAGCCAAGCGAGACCTGTCCGCCGCCCAGGCCCGCAAGATCCTCGCCCACGTGCGTCCGACCGATGAGGTCGGCAAGCTCCGCAAGCGGGTCGCCCTCGAACTGGTCGTGGACCTCGAACGGACCTACCAGCGCAAGAAGCAGGCCAACAAGGAACTCATCGCGCTACTCAAGACCACCGACACCCGGTTGCTCGACCTACACGGCATCGGACCCTCCGGAGCCGCCCGACTGCTCGTCGAAGTCGGGGACATCACCCGGTTCCCCGACCGCGGCCACTTCGCATCCTGGACCGGAACCGCCCCCATCGACGTGTCCTCCGGCGACAACCAGCGGCACCGACTCTCCCGCGGCGGGAACCGACAGATCAACAAGGTCCTGCACATGATGGCCGTCGTCCAACTCCGCAACCCCACCGAAGGCCGCGCCTACTACGACCGCAAAGTCGCCACCGGCAACAGCCCCAACGAAGCCATGCGCTGCCTCAAACGACGCCTCTCCGACATCGTCTATCGAGCCCTGCTCGACGACTTCACCGCGGGGCAGGCGACAGGCCCGGGAGGACACCGGGGAACGTCACTTCAATCCAGCGCGGCCGGCTCACATCCCCACACCGACACTTCGGATCAGTCACTTCCCGGACCCGTCACCCGAAAGCCTACGACCACCCTCCCGAAAGCGTCTTGACACAGAAGGGAGCCAAAGTAGTGCGTCCTTCTTTGGGTGCGACCAGCTCCTACACATCCTCCACATCGGCGAAGTCAGCAACCTCGCGTCGAAGGATGGCCAGCGCCTGACGCCGGTCCGACGTCCAGGCTGCCAACGCCTCGGGCGAGTCCCAGCCACGATCCCAGTGCTCAAGCCAGGCGTCGTAGACCGCCCTCAATCGCTCCGCTAGTTCGGCAGAGAGCCCATAGTCGGACGGCTCCATCGCGTACTTATCCGAGCCGCTCTCCCAAAGCGGCCACTGGTGGCCCCAGTCGAACATGAAGCGGATATTCCTCGCCACGCCGCGATCCTCCCACGCGCGGTGGCATGAGGGTGACTTTGGGGCGGGCGCGGCGGTGGCCCAGTAGGTTGTCGTCGTGAGTCCGTGGGGTGCCGTGTTCCTCGTGGTTGCCGCCTCGGTCCTGATCCTCGTCGGCATCCCGATCGCCCTCGCGGTGATTAGGGTGGCGCGACGCTGGCTGCGTGATGGTGCGTCTCCGCAGCTTCGCTCTGAAGCCGAAGTCATCGGGAAGCGCACCGAAGTCACCGGAGGAGGCAACGCTCCTCCGATCAGCACTACTTCATCACCTTCCAGTTCCCCAGTGGGGAGCGGGTCGAACTCACGGTCCCAGGGCGTGAGGCGGGCCTGCTTGTGCCGGGCGACCAAGGCACGCTGGATTGGCAGGGATCGCGCTATTTCGGGCTCGCCCGCGAACTCATGCGGTGATACCCGCACACTACGGCACGAGCGGATGTGTCGGGATCCCCGCTGGCGGGACGCCTGCCGGTGTTCAGCTCGCGCCTCGGGCGACCTCCACGCTGCCCAGCAGAGGCGCCCGACGGCGGTGTCATGCTGTGTCGGCATCCTCGGTCGCGGAGGGACGATATCGTCCCGCTCGTGAGCCCCGCTCAAGCGAATGCCGCCAGCGCACCCGCATCCCCTCGGGGGCTTTCCACGACATTGTTGGTGTTTGGGATCCTAGGTGTCGTAGTTAGCCTCGCCGTACTGATCGCTGCCGCCCTTGGCCAGATCGTTTCGGTGAGCCTCGCAGTCATCCTCGGGCTGGGAGTCCTCTACCTCTTTGCAGGGATGTGGACCCTCGGAGTGGTCTTGCTCGGGCAGGGCGACGGGCGCGGTCTCGCTGCCGCCGTCCGTGTCTTGAGCACGCCACAGAAGGTGCTCGGGGTGGTCTCGATCTCAACGTTTTGGGCCGTGGGCCTGATCGCGATGCTAAGCCTGCCGGGTTCACCCACGTCCACCTCCACCTGCGCCACGGCCTTGGAGTCGCACGGGGAAACATGGTGCGTCTCGACGGACGAGTTCACCAGGGCCGTGATCGCTCAGCAGGCGCTGGTTGTGACGCCATTCGGGATCGCCGCGACCCTGATTACTCTCGGCGCGCTCGCCCTTGCCTACAACTCCGCGTCCACTCCCGCCGCCGGCTCTGACTGATCTGACCGCGAACAGCGCGGCAGAAGCGAGCGTTACTGCTCGCGGTTCGCCCTGAGTTCGTGGATCAGTT
>JAVHXR010000430.1 GCA_031119515.1 Propionicimonas sp. | reverse complement strand
ACCTGATGCTGCCTGGACGCGACGGCGTGGACGTCTGCCGCGACATCCGCGCCGAGTCCGGAGTGCCGGTCGTGATGCTGACCGCGAAGTCCGACACCACCGACGTCGTGCACGGCCTGGAGGCCGGCGCGGACGACTACGTCGCCAAGCCGTTCAAGACCCAGGAACTGGTGGCGCGGATCAAGACCCGGCTGCGACGCCAGGTGAAGTCGGAGTCCAGTGATGACGTGCTGCGGATCGGCGACATCTCGATCCGGGTCGACGAGCACACCGTCCGGCGTGGCGAGGAGGAGATCCCGCTGACCCCGCTGGAGTTCGACCTCCTGCTTGCCCTGGCCCGCAAGCCGCGGCAGGCGTTCACCCGCGAGGTGCTGCTCCAGGAGGTGTGGGGCTACCGACACGCCAGCGACACCCGGCTGGTCAACGTCCACGTCCAGCGGCTCCGCTCGAAAGTCGAGCGCGACCCCGAGCGCCCCGAGATCATCGTCACCGTCCGTGGCGTGGGCTACCGAGCGGGAGAGCCCAAGACCGCCCCATGAGGTGGCTGGCACGGTTCGCGCCGTTGAGGATGTGGGCCCGTTCGTTGCCCTTCCGGGTGGTCGTCCTGACCATCGGGGCGTCCATCGCCATCCTCGCCGCGACCGGCTTCTTCCTGCTCGACCAGTCGAGCCGGGGGATCATCGAGGGCAAGACCCAGGCGTCGGTGGCCGAGGCGTCGTCGGTGGTCCAGGCGATGCAGCGCGACCTCAACGCCACCGATCTGCGCACCACCTCCGTCAACGAGCGGATCACCCGGCTGGCCCGGGAGGCCGCCAGCCGGGGCCAGTTCGGCAACCAGTACATCGTGGTGGTGGAGACCCCGGTCGCGCTGATCGCTCCCAAGGCGCTCGACTCCGCGACCATCCCCGAGGCCATCCGCCAGTCGGTCGCCGGCGGGGAGGGGATCTGGAGCACCCCGACGCTGATCCGGTACACGGACTCCCGGCCGAGCGAGCCCGGCCTGGTGGTCGCGACCAGCCTGCAGGCCTCGGGAGAGCTGCCGTACCCGGTCTTCTTCATCTTCTCCACCAGCCAGGAGCGCCAGACCCTCGCCGTGGTGCAGCAGGCGACCCTGGCCACCGGGCTGTTCCTGCTGCTGGGGCTCGCACTGACGGTGTACCTGATCTCGATGCAGGTGCTGCAGCCGGTCCGCTCCGCCCGGCGCGCCGCCGAGCGGCTCGCCGCCGGCCACCTGGACGACCGGATGGCGGTGGTGGGCACCGACGACCAGGCCTCGCTGGCCACCTCGATGAACCACATGGCAGAGGAGCTGGCCCGCAAGATCAAGGAGCTGCAGAATCTCTCGCTGGTGCAGCAGCGGTTCGTCTCCGACGTCTCCCACGAGCTCCGGACCCCGCTGACGACCATCCGGATGGCAGGCGAGGTGCTGTACGCCAACCGCGGCTCGTTCGACCCGCTGACCGCCCGCTCCGCGGAGTTGCTCTCCGCGGAGCTGGACCGCTTCGAGGCGCTGCTGACCGACCTGCTGGAGATCTCCCGGTTCGACGCCGGCGCCGCGGAGCTGGCCCTGGACGAGGTGGACCTCAGCAAGCTCGTCACCGAGGAACTGGACGCGGTGGCGCCGCTGGCCGGCGAGTTCGGCACCGAGCTGACCCTCGACGCACCGGCGTCCTGCCGGGCCGAGGTGGACTCCCGGCGGATCCGCCGGATCGTCCGCAACCTGCTGACCAACGCGATCGAGCACGGCGAGCGGCGCCCGATCAGGGTCCACGTCCGCGGCGATGCCGAGGCGGTGGCGATCGCCGTCCGCGACCACGGCGTCGGGTTGAGCCCGGCCCAGGCCGGACTGGTCTTCGACCGGTTCTGGCGAGCCGACCCCGCGCGGGCACGACGGGTGGGCGGGACCGGCCTCGGATTGTCGATCGCGCTGGAGGATGCCCGGCTGCACGGCGGCAGGCTCGAGGTCTGGGGGCGCCCCGGCGCGGGGGCGCTGTTCCGGCTGACCGTGCCGCGCAAGGCCGGCGGGACGTTCGCGGCCTCGCCGTGGCCGCTGGCGCCCACCGACACGGAGGTGGGCGATGTCCCGGTCATGGCGTGACGGCGTTGGCGCGGCGCTGGCGGCCCTGGTGCTGGCCGGCTGCGCGGGGGTGCCGACCTCCGGTCCGGTCCGGCAGCACGAGCCCGGCGACCAGGAGGTCAGCTCCAGCGTCAACGTCGCGGCGGTCCCGCCGGCGGACGGCGCCTCGGCGATGCTCGTCGTCGAGGGCTTCCTGCACGCCATGGGCACCGACCAGCCGGGCTTCGCGATCGCCCGCCAGTACCTCACCGACGCCGCGAGCCGGGCCTGGAAGCCGGAGGACGGGACCTCGATCTACGCCGACGGCTACCAGCCGAAGGCGACCGACGCCTCGACGGACGACTATCCGGTGATCACCCTCGAGACGGTCCTGACCGGCACGCTGACACCGTCTGGGGAGTACCGCGAGGGCAGTGGCGGCCTGCGCCACGACTTCGGGCTGGTGCGGACCGCCGACGACCAGTGGCGGATCTCCAAACCGCCGGACGGGCTGCTCATCTCGCGTTACCAGTTCACCACCAACTACGTCGCGCGCACCCTGCACTACCTGGACGCCACCGGGTCGGTGCTGGTGCCCGACCCGCGGTTCTTCGCCCAGAACGCGGCCGCCCTGGAGACGCTGGTCCGCTCCCAGCTGGCCGGGCCGTCGGACTGGCTGGCGCCCGCGGTCAGGGACGGGTCCGGCGCCGGGCTTGTCGTCGACCGGGTGGAGCTCACCGGGCAGGGGATAGCCAGCGTCTACCTCACGGGCTCGGCCGCCCAGCTGGGCGACGACACCCGCCGGACCCTGATGGCCGAGCTGACCACCACGCTCGCCGAGCTGACCCAGGTCAGCGGCGTCCAGGTGAGCGTCGCCTCGACGCTGCTGCCGCTGCCGGGCACCACGGCGACCACGCTCACCGCCGACGACTTCGAGGACCTCGCGCCCACCGACCAG
>JAVHXR010000429.1 GCA_031119515.1 Propionicimonas sp. | reverse complement strand
TCCCCGGTGAACCGGTTTCGGAACCGTCCCCAGTGAACCAGCTACCTGTCGCAACCCTGAGAGGAACCACCCGATGATCCCCGACCCGCGACTGTCGATCAACCAGGCCACGATCCGGCACGCCGACCTCGCCACCGCACTGGCGGTAACGGCGGACGCCGGCGTGCAGGCGATCGGGCTGTGGCGGGAACCGGTGAACGAGGTAGGGCTCGACGTCGCCGCGGCGATGCTGGCCGACTCCGGGCTGAGGTTCTCCACCCACTGCCGGGGCGGCTTCTTCACCCTCCCCGAGGGCCCGGCCAGACGGGCCGCGATCGACGACAACCGCCGGGCGATCGAGGAGACCGCCACCCTCGCCGCCGCCGGCGCGGACGGCTCGCACGCCGTGCTGGTGCTGGTCGCCGGTGGGCTGCCGGACGGCTCACGCGACCTGGCCGGCGCCCGGTCCCGGGTGCACGACGCGCTCGCAGAGCTGGCGCCCGAGGCGGCCGCCGCCGGGGTGACGCTGGCGATCGAGCCGCTCCACCCGATGTACTGCTCCGACCGGGCAGTGGTCTCGACGCTGCGGCAGGCGCTCGACCTGGCCGCCGACTTCGAGCCGTCGGTGGTCGGGGTCACCGTCGACACCTTCCACGTCTGGTGGGATCCCGAGCTCTTCGAACAGCTGGCCCGCGCCGGGCTGGAGGGCCGGATCGCCAGCTACCAGGTCTGCGACTGGCGGACCCCGCTGCCCGCCGACGTCCTGCTCGCCCGCCACTACCCCGGCGACGGCGTGATCGACTTCGGGCCGATCACCGGGGCGGTGCTGGCCACCGGCTACGACCGCGACATCGAGGTCGAGTTGTTCAACGCCGAGATCTGGGCCACCCCGCCGGCCGAGGCCGTCTCGCGGACGATCGCCGGCTTCGAGGCGGCCGTCGGCCCCGCGCTGCACTGACCGGCGCGGCGCCCGGGCCCGAGACCCGTCCCGCGTCGCCGTGGCGGGCGACGCGGCCCCCGTCCAGGCCGTAGGCTCACGCCGTGGCCACTGTCGCCGTCACCCTTCACGACGTCGCCCGCGAGGCAGGGGTCTCGCTGGCGACGGCATCCCGCGTCCTCAACGGCTCCACCCGCAGGGTGGCCGACAGCTACCGCGAGCGGGTGCAGGCGGCGGCCGAGAAGCTCGGCTACACCGCCAACCTGTCGGCCCAGGCGACCGCCCGCGGCACCGCAGCGACGGTCGCGCTGCTGGTCTCGGACATCGCCGACCCCTACTTCGGCCAGATCGCCGCCGGGGTGGCCCGCGGGGCGGACGAGGCGGGCCTGGTGATGACCATCGCGGTCACCGACCGCAACCCCGAACGGGAGGCCAGGCACCTGCACGCCCTGCGGGGCCAGCGCCCCCGCGGCCTGATCCTTGCCTCCACCCGCACCATCGCCTCCGCCGCCAGCCCGGAACTGCAACGCGAACTGGACGGCCTCGCGGCCCTCGGCGGCCGCGTCGTGGCGATCGGACGCGGCGCCCCCGGCCTGCGCGAGATCCCGGTCGACAACCGCGGCGGCACCCACGACCTCGGCCGCGCGCTGGCCGGCCAGGGCTACCGCCGCGCGATCGTGCTGGCCGCCCAGGAGGGGCTACTGAGCTCCGACGACCGGGTCGAGGGCTTCACCGCCGGCTTCACCGAGGGCGGCGGCACCGTCCTGCGGGTCCACCGCGGATCGTTCACCCGGGAGGACGGCGAGCAGTCCATGCGCGCGGCACTTGCCGCAGGGATCGAGCCCGGCACGGTGGTCTTCGCCGCCAGCGACATCGCAGCGATCGGCGCGATGGCGGCGATCCGGGACGCCGGACGCGAGGTCGGCACCGACATCGCCCTGGCCGGGTTCGACGACATCCAGACCTCCCGCGACGTCACCCCGGCGCTGTCCACCGTCCGGGTCCCGCTGGAGGAGATCGGCTACCTGGCGTTCCGGGCGGCGATCGAGCCGGACTGGAAGCCCTACACCTCGACGACCGGCTCGCAGGTCCTGCTGCGCGACAGCACCCCCGGTTTGGCCTGACCATCCGCACGGCCGTGGTGGAGCGGGAAGTCCGCCACCGCTAGGCTCAGCGCACCGGTGGATTCCACCCCTGCGCTGGAGGAGAACTGATGGACGCGCGGCGATCGGCTGGCCTCCGATGACCTACGACGTCGCCCAACTCCGGGGCTCGTTCCCCTCGCTGGCCACCGGGATCGCGCACTTCGACTCCCCCGCCGGAACCCAGACGCCGCGCCCGGTGGGCGAGGCGATCGCCCGCACGATCACCGGGCCGCTGTCCTACCGGGGCCGGCTCGGCCGCTCGGAGGCGAACGCCGAAGCCGCCGTGATGCGGTTCCGGAAGGCCTACGCCGCGCTGCTGAACGCCGAGCCGTCCGGGATCGTCTACGGCCGCAGCGCGACCCAGCTGACCTACGACTTCTCCCACCACCTCTCGGTCGCCTGGGGACCAGGTGACGAGATCGTGGTGACCCGGCTCGAGCACGACGCCAACGTCCGGCCCTGGGTCCAGGCCGCCAAGCGCACCGGCGCCTCGATCCGCTGGGTCGACTTCGACCCCGCCACCGGCGAGCTCGACACCGCCGGCGCGATCGCGTCGCTGGGCGACCGGACCCGCCTGGTGGCCTTGACAGCAGCCTCCAACCTGATCGGGACGATCCCTCCGGTGGCGCAGATCGCCAGCGCGGCTCACCGGGCCGGCGCCCTGGTGTGGGTGGACGCCGTGCACTACGCCGCGCACGAACTGGTCGACTTCGGCGCCCTCCGGGCCGATTTCCTGGTCTGCTCGCCGTACAAGTTCCTCGGCCCGCACTGCGCGGTGCTGGCAGCGGACCCGCTCGTGCTGGAGGGGATCCGGCCGGACAAGCTGGTCCCGTCCACCGATGTCGTCCCGGAGCGGTTCGAGTACGGGACGCTGCCGTACGAGATGCTCGCCGGGGCGACGGCGGCGGTGGACTTCCTCGCCGGGATCGACCCGGGCGCGGGAAGCACCCGTCGCG
>JAVHXR010000428.1 GCA_031119515.1 Propionicimonas sp. | reverse complement strand
CCAACCTCCCGATCGAGGCCGTTCGCGGACTCGGCGCGAGGTGGGTCCTCGCGGTCAGGGTGCGGCCGGAATGGGAGTACCTCCCGATCGCCCGCACCTCCGATCATGTGGCGACTCTCGAGGCCGAGCCCGGCACGATCGTGATCCGTCCCGATGTTCGCGGCCTGTCGATGTGGACGACGAGTGACGTCCCCAGGATCGTCGATGCCGGACGCCGCGCGGCCGACGCCGCCCTGCGGGGGATCGAGTCGGTCGAGACACTCGGGGACGACCTCGTCGCGGTCCGGTTCGGCCAGTCTGGTGGGCCGGCGTGCTGAGCGCCAGTCATGTCGTCCTCGGCTTCCTCGCCTACTCCTTCCTCGGCTGGGTGATGGAGGGCAACGTGCGCGCGCTGGTCGAGCGCCGGCTGGTCAACCCCGGGTTCCTGACCGGCCCGTTCGTTCCCATCTACGGCATCGGGGCGGTCGGGATCCTCGCCGCCACGCCCGGCGTCCGGGGCGACCCCGCGCTGGTGTTCGCCATCGGAGTCATCGTCTCCACGGTCGTGGAGTTCGTCGGGCACCTCGCTCTGCAGCGGCTGCTGGGACTCGTCCTGTGGGACTACGGCGACAGGTTCGCCAACCTCCAGGGCAGGGTGTGCCTGGGCAACTCGGTCGGGTTCGGGATCGCGGCCCTCGCCGTGGTCTACCTCGTCGACCCCGTCCTCACCGATGCGATCACCGCGCTCGATCCGCTGGCGGCGGTCGCCCTCGCGGCGGCGCTCTCGGCCACCGTCCTGCTCGACTGGACGCTCTCCGTCGCGGCCGTCGTGCGGCTGCGCCCCGAACTGCGGTCGGTCGAGGGCTCGCTGGCGCGCGTCCGACACCAGATCGAGGATCGGCTCGAGGGACTCGGTGCGCGCTACGACCACCGCCGGACCAGGCTGCTGGCCCGCTCGCTCCGGGTGCTGACGCGCCTGGAGTCCAGCTTCCCGGGCGCCCGCACCGCGCTCGGGCGGATCCGCCCCGCCGACGAGCCGGCGCCGGCCGAAAGCCCGGAGCAGGTGCCGTCCGGGGCTGGCCGCCGGGCTGGGTGAGCCCCTCGGCCGTCCCGGCGCGACACCGGAGCCCGGCAGGGCCGCGGGTCTGCCCGCGGCCCTGCCTTCGCCGTCGAGGGCCACTGCCCCTGCGCCGGCTCCCGGTGAGCAGGGCCGGCCCTCAGGGATCAGTACGAGCCGAGGTCCTGCCACGGTCCGTTCGGATCGCCGGGCGCCTGGTTGCGGGTCCACCACTTCGCCTTCCAGGTGTGACCGTTGTGTGCGACCGTCTGGCCGCCGGTGTAGACCCAGGACCGGGTCCACGCCCGGATCCCGGCCCCGGCGGCAGGCACCAGCGCGCCGACCTCCATCCAGGAGCCGGTCGCCGTGCTGCCCGGCTGCTCGTTCTGCGTCCACCACTGCGCGACGTAGGTCGCGCCGTCGTAGGACACCCGGTCGCCGTTGTCGTAGACCTTCGTCGGGTCCCAGGCGGGGTCGGCCGGCGTGGTGTCGCGGACAGGTACGGCGATGTCGGTCCGCAGCGGCGGCAGTTCGGCCTCGTCACCCAGGTAGAAGCTCGCGAACCCGACCTGGTCGTAGCCGCCGTTCTTGTTGGCGACTCCGACCCGGTACATCGGGTCGTGCATCAGGGTGCGGATGCCGTACTCGGTGGGCGCCAGGGTGGTGACGATGCCCAGGCGGTTGCCGGACGCGCGGAGCACGAGCTCCTCGCGCCAGTCACCCAGCAGGTCGGCCTTCAGCGTGGGAGTCCCCTTGTTGCCGGTCGACGTCAGGCCGGTGGCGAGATAGCTGGTGGCCGCGAACGTGGCGTCGTTGACGGTGCTGATGGTGGCGCCGTTGACCCCCATGTGGGTCAGTCCGCCACCGAACCAGATCGCGTTCAGTCCCTGTGCGATCCCGCGCGCGGTCGTCGTGGTGGCGAGCACCTCGCCGGTGACGAGGCTCCGCACCTCGCCGGGGAGGGTGGCCTCGGTGCCGCCCTGGGCGCCCGGCCAGCGGTTGGAGTAGTTGCCGGCCACGCTGCCCTCGTCGTCCCCGGCCTGGTAGACGCCGTAGACCAGCGAGTTCTCCTGGATCACCCGGCCCTTGGCGTTCAGCCGCCTGCCCTTCATCGGGTCGTGCGCCTCGGGTCCGGGCAGGTAGCCGTAGTGCCTGCCGGTGCGGATGTCGTCGAGCAGGAACTCCTCGCTGCCGGACCACATCACGTAGTCGTTTTCCTTGTTGACGGCCAGCAGCGCGCTCCGGTCGCCGTGGCGCAGCGGCGCCCACACGTTGTCGGGGTTGCTGCGCACCGCGTCGGTGCCGAAGGCGAATGCTCCCGGAACCGGGGCCACGCCGTCCTGGCCCTCGATGGTCGGCATGGTGTCACCGTTGAGCACCTCGGGCAGGATCTTCCTGCCGTCCCTGCTCAACTCGAGGACCATCGCCTTCATCACGATCTCGTCCCTGCCGTCGCCGTCGAGGTCGCCGGACTGGGTCTGGTGGTTGCCGCGGTTCTGGTAGTCGTAGGCGGTGCCGCCCAGCGACCAGTACCCCGGGTCTGCCGAGTCGAAGGTCGCCTTCAACCTCACCTTGCCGCCCACGATGTTGAACGCGGCGAAGGTCGTCCGCGCGTAGTAGCCCCGCTGCGAGACCGCGTAGTTGGTCCTGCCGTCGAGGGCGGCCACGACGCCCACGTACCGGTTGGCGCGGTTGCCCTGGGCGTCACCCCAGACGGCGGCCTTCCAGGGGTGCTCCAGCCAGTAGGCCTCCGACTGCGCCATGATCTGCGCCTTGTAGGCGTCACCCTCGGACGCCCCCGGGCCGGGGTAGGCCAGGTAGGAGTAGTTGCCGCGCTGGGTCTCGGGTGTCATGGCCCAGTTGTCGCCGTCGACGCTGCCCTGGTAGGTGTGGGGGTAGCGGGCGCTGTCCACCAGCACCCCCTTGCCGGCATCGCCTTCCCACTCGAAGGCCGAGAAGAACTCCTGGTCGTCCTTCGCCGGG
>JAVHXR010000427.1 GCA_031119515.1 Propionicimonas sp. | reverse complement strand
CAGCCTTCTCGACCACGGAGGCGAACTCGGCGCAGGTCTGCGGCGACAGCGAGCCGGCCACCGGCACCCCCGCGGCGCGGATCTCCGCGATCCGGGCGGTGATCAGCTCGCCCTTGATCGGTTCGGCGTAGAGCTGCTGCATCCGCCGGGTGGCGGCGACCTGGTCCTCGATCCCGGCCAGTTCCTCCAGCAGCGGGATCGGGTCCTCGTACCTCGTCCACAGGCCGCCGAGGTTCAGCACGCCCAGGCCGCCGAGCCTGCCGAACGCGATCGCGGTGGCGGGGGACATCACCGAGTCCATCGGCGCGGCCATGATCGGGAACTCGAAGGTGAGCGCGTCGATCCGCCAGGAGAGGTTGACCTCCTCGATGCCGCGCGTGCGCCGGTTCGGGACGATGGCGATGTCGTCGAACCCGTACACGGGCACGGCGCGCTTGGAGCGACCGATGTCGATCATTGGTTCCCAGCTTCCTTGCTCAGGGCTTGGTGGAGTAGTTCGGTGCCTCGATGGTCATCTGGATGTCGTGCGGGTGGGACTCCCGCAGGCCGGCCGCGGTGATCCGGACGAAGCGGCCCTTGTGGTGCAACTCGGGGATGGTGGCCGCGCCGGTGTAGAACATCGACTGCCGCAGCCCGCCGACCAGCTGGTAGGCGACCGCCGCGAGCGGGCCGCGGAACGGGACCTGGCCCTCGATGCCCTCGGGGACGAGCTTGTCGTCGGAGTCGATGTCGCCCTGGAAGTAGCGGTCCCTGGAGTAGGACGCCTTCCGGCCGCGCTTGGCCATCGCGCCGAGCGAACCCATCCCTCGATAGGACTTGTACTGCTTGCCGTTGATGAACACCAGCTCGCCGGGGCTCTCCTCGCAGCCGGCCAGCAGCGAGCCGAGCATGACGGCGTCCGCTCCCGCCACGAGGGCCTTGGCGATGTCGCCGGAGTACTGCAGGCCGCCGTCGCCGATCACCGGGACGCCGGCCGGGCGGCAGGCCTGGGAGGCGTCGTGGATCGCTGTGACCTGCGGGACGCCGACCCCTGCGACAACGCGGGTGGTGCAGATCGAGCCTGGCCCGACACCCACCTTGACGCCGTCGGCTCCGGCGTCGACCAGCGCCTTGGCGCCGGCGTAGGTGGCGATGTTGCCGCCGATGATGTCGACCTCGCGGGCGTGCGGCTCGGCCTTCAGCCGGGCGATCATCTCCAGGACGCCGCGGGAGTGGCCGTGAGCGGTGTCGACGACCAGGACGTCCACCCCGGCGTCGATCAGCGCCATCGCGCGGTCCCAGGCGTCCCCGAAGAAGCCGATCGCCGCACCGACCCGCAGCCGGCCCTGGGAATCCTTGGAGGCGAGCGGGTACTTGTCCGACTTCACGTAGTCCTTGAGCGTGATCAGGCCACGCAGCCGGTTGGTCGAGTCGACCAGCGGGAGCTTCTCGATCTTGTGCTCGGCCAGCAGCTGCAGCGCGCGGTCGGGCTCGATGCCCGGCCAGCCGGTCACCAGCGGCATCGCCGTCATGACGTCGCGGACCAGCCGGTTCGGGTCCTCCTCGAACCGCATGTCGCGGTTGGTCACGATCCCGAGCAGCCGGCGGGCGTCGTCCACCACCGGGATGCCGGAGATGTGGAACTGCGCGCACAGGTCGTCGGCCTCGCGGATGGTGGCCTCCGGGCCGATCGTGATCGGCGAGTCCACCATTCCGGCCTCGGACCGCTTCACCCGGTCCACCTGGCTGGCCTGGTCGTCGGCGGGCAGGTTGCGGTGCAGGATGCCGAGGCCGCCCTCGCGCGCCATCGCGATCGCCATCCGGGCCTCGGTCACGGTGTCCATCGCCGAGCTCAGCAGCGGAAGCCTGACCTCCACCCGCTTGCTGATCCGGGTAGTGGTGTCGACCTGGGACGGGATGACGTCGCTCTCGTTGGGCAGGAGCAGGACGTCATCGTAGGTCAGGCCGAGGGCCGCGAACGGTCCGGGGACGCCGGACGGGGTGAGCTCGGAGGGATCGGGCACAACGCTCTCAATCTGTAGGCGGCGGCAGGCCACCATCCTATGTCACCGCGACACCGGCACCCGCAAGGAGTCGAAGGCGGGAGTGAGCTTGGGATGGCGGAAGTCGAAGCCCGCCGACAGCAGCCGGGCGGGCCGGCAACGGGTGCTGCTGAGCAACGCCTCGTCGACGAACTCCCTGGTGAACAGGGCGCTGACCACGGGCAGCGGCATCGGCACCAGGGTGGGCCGGTTCAGGAAGCGTCCGTAGGCGCGGGTGAAGGTGGCGTTGGTGACGGGATTCGGCGACACCAGGTTGACCGGCCCGGTCAGGTCGGCGGTGAGCAGCCAGCCGACCGCCCGCAGGTAGTCGGTCCGGCTGATCCACGAGACGAACTGGCGACCGCTGCCGATCCGTCCGCCGAGCCCGGTCGCGAACAGCGGGCGCTGGGCGCCGAGGAAGCCGCCGGACGGGGTCAGCACGTGGCCGGTGCGCAGCATCGCCGTCGACACCGCGGAGTGCCCTGCCGCGGCCTCCCAGTCGGCGCACAGCCCGGCGAGGAAGCCGCGACCGGCAGGCGTCCCCTCGTCCACCACCTCGATGCCGGTGTCGCCGTAGTAGCCGATCGCGGAGGCGTTGAGCAGTCGCTGGCAGCGGCCGCCGGGGTCGAGGCTGGTGACGATCGTGAGCGTGCTGGCGATCCTGGAGCGGCGCAGTTCGGTCTTGCGGTCCCTGGTCCAGCGGCCGCCGCCGATCGAGGCCCCGGCGAGGTTCACCACCGCGTCGACGTCCTCCAGGCCCGGCCCCGAGATCCGGCCGGCGTCGGGATCCCAGCGTCGCTGGTCGGAGGCCGTCACCTCCCCGCGCACCAGCCGCACGACCTCGTGCCCGGCGCTGCGCAGGTGCCGCGAGAGCGCGGTGCCCAGCAGGCCCGTGCTTCCTGAGATGGCGACCCGCATGCCGCGATCCTGCCACCAGCGGGCAAGCGCGGGCTCACCGCACGGCCCTGTGGACGGCGTGTCGCGGTGACCGGGCGGTCAGGGTTCTGC
>JAVHXR010000037.1 GCA_031119515.1 Propionicimonas sp. | reverse complement strand
GTCTTCGTCTCGATCCTGATGGTGGAGGGCTTCGACCCGATGGCGGTCCGGCTCGCCCTGCTCGCCCGCCACTACCGCGCGGACTGGGAGTTCACGACCTCCGACCTGACGATCGCCGAACGCCGGCTGGCGGTCTGGCGGCGGGCGTTCGCCGCTCCCGCAGGCGCTGCCGCCGAACCCGTGCTCGCAGGGATGAGGGACGCGTTGCGGGACGACCTCGACGCTCCCCGGGCGCTGCTGCTGGTCGACGAGTGGGCGGCGTCCGCCGGCTCCGGAGACCCGGACGCGCCCGCTGCCGTGGCCGACGCGGTGGACGCCCTGCTCGGGGTCCGGCTGGCGCCGCCGGCTGACGCCCCCGTCGAGCTGCCGGTTAGGATGCCCCGGTGAGCAAGTCGTTCGAGGACCTCTTCGCCGAACTGGCGCACCGGGCAGCCACCCGTCCGGAGGGCTCGGGCACCGTCCGGGCGCTGGACGCCGGCGTCCATGCGATCGGCAAGAAGGTCGTCGAGGAGGCTGCCGAGGTCTGGATGGCCGCGGAGTACCAGTCGAAGGAGGAGGCGGCCGAGGAGATCAGCCAGCTGCTCTACCACCTGCAGGTGCTGATGCTGGCGCTCGGGCTCGATCTCGAAGACATCTACGAGTACTTGTGAGGGTGCGCCGCTCGTGACGGGAACTGAATTGCTGAAGATCGCCGTGCCCAACAAGGGCTCCCTGGCCGAGGCCGCGGCGGGAATGCTGCGCGAGGCCGGGTACCGGCAGCGCACCGATCCCAAGGAGCTCGTCCTGATCGACGAGGCCAATGGGGTGGAGTTCTACTACCTGCGTCCGCGTGACATCGCGGTCTACGTCGGGGAGGGCACGCTCGACCTCGGCATCACCGGACGGGACATGCTGCTCGACTCCGGCGCGGAGGCCGAGGAGGTGCTGGCGCTGGGCTTCGGCGCCACCCGGTTCCGGTTCGCCGCTCCCGGCGGCGGTGCGCTCGACGTGCCGCAACTCGCCGGCAAGCGGATCGCCACCTCCTATCCGGGCCTTGTCGCCTCCTACCTCGAGCGGGCGGGAGTCTCCGCCCGACTGATCAAGCTGGACGGCGCCGTGGAGAGCTCGGTGCGGCTCGGTGTCGCCGACGTGATCGCGGACGTCGTCGAGACCGGCAGCACGCTGCGCCGGGCCGGCCTGGAACTGTTCGGCGAGCCCATCCTGGAGTCCGAGGCGATCGTCATCCAGCGCAGCGGGATGCCCGCCCCGGCGGGCCTCGACCTGCTGCGGCGCCGGCTCGGCGGGGTGATGACCGCCCGCAACTTCCTGATGGTCGACTACAACGTGTCCGAGACCAACCTCGCGGCGGCCTGCGCGATCACCCCCGGAATCGACTCGCCGACGGTCTCGCCGCTGGCGAAGGCCGGATGGGTGGCGGTCCGCGCGATGATCCCGCGCGACCAGGCGCAGCGGATCATGGACGAGCTGTGGGTCACCGGCGCGGACGGCATCCTGGTGACCTCGATCCACGCCTGCCGGCTGTAGCCGGCATGGCGACGGTGTTCCGGCCCCGCGCCGCGCTGTGGACGGCGATCGCACTGTCCGCGGTGCTTGTGCTTGCCGCGATCGCCGGCTGGGTGCTGCTGCCGGCGGAGATCCGGGATCTGTTCACCGGGGTCCAGCTCGGCACCCTGGTGTTCTTCGTGCTGGTCATGGTCGCCTTGATGCTGGGCATCGGCCTGAGCAGCGTCCGGGTCGGCGAGGACGGCCTGCTGGTCCGCAACGGCGTCCGGGTGCACCGCGTCGGATGGGACGAGATCGAGGGCTTCCGCCTCACCCCTGACGACCCCTGGGCCAGCGTGGTGCTGACCGATGATCCGGGGACGCGTCCGCTGATGGCGCTGCAGCGGGTGGACGGCGCGAGGGCGCGGGCGGCGGTCGCCGTCCTCGAGGAACTGCGGCTGAGCCACCGCCCGGGCCGATGAGGCAGTTGGGCAGTCCCAACCACGGCTTCGCCGGCGACCGGGGCGAGGCCGATCCCGACGTCCGGGCCGCGCTGGCTGCGGCGGGCGGCGAACCCGACGACTACCTGCGGGCGGTGGCAGCGCTGGGCGGCGCCCGGCTGTTGCTGCCGATCGCGCCGGACGCCGACGGCGACCTCTCGGCGGTGCGCACCACCTCGGCGGACGGGCGAACCGGCCTGCTGGTGTTCACCGGCCAGGACGCACTGCTGGCCTGGAACCCGTCCGCCCGTCCGGTGCCCTGCACCCTGGACGATGTCGCAGCCACCGCCGTCGAGACCGGCTCGGCGGCGATCGTCGTCGATCTGGCGGGCCCCGCGGTGCTGGTGATCGAGGCGACCCTGGTGGGCGAGCTCGCCGCCGGGCGCCGGCTGGTCGCCCTCGACGGTGGCGGCTTCGGCTGGCTCTCCCGCACGTCCCCCGCCTAGCTGGAGTGTTGTCGGCGTACAGGCGGGGAGGTGTCCAGCTGGGGCTGGGGTGGGGTGGCGTCCCGCGTCTGGCTGGAGTGTTGTCGGCGTCCACGCGGGGAGGTGTCCAGCTAGTGGTGGGGTGGCGTCTCGCGTCTGGCTGGAGTGTTGTCGGCGTCCACGCGGGGAGGTGTCCAGCTAGTGCTGGGGTGGGGTGGCGTCCCGCGTCTGGCTGGAGTGTTGTCGGCGTACACGCGGGGAAGTGTCCAGCTAGGGCGGGCGCCGGGGGCGGATGTGCCTGAGGCGCGGGCTGCCTGCTAGACTTGCGCGGTCGGTCAGCCGAGGCTGGCCTCGCGAAGTGGAGTCCTGAACTCCCACCTGGGTGCCGTGAAGGCGCCGGGTCGGTGCGTAGTGGTCCGGATCGGACCACGCCTTCAGGGTCTCCGCATGCGCGGGGGCCCTTCTCGTTTGTCCGGAAACACCACCGAGATCCCTTGGAGGACCCATCAGCACTGAACCGCGTATCAACGAACGCATCCATGTATCCGAGGTGCGCCTGGTCGGCCCTGCCGGCGAACAGGTCGGCATCGTGCGGATCGAGGACGCCCTGCGGCTGGCCCGCGAGGCCGACCTCGACCTGGTCGAGGTGGCCCCGATGGCGCGCCCGCCCGTGGCCAAGCTCATGGATTACGGCAAGTTCAAGTACGAGGCAGCTCAGAAGGCGCGGGAGTCGCGCCGCAACCAGACCAACACGGTCATCAAGGAGATGAAGCTCCGGCCCAAGATCGACAGCCACGACTACGAGACCAAGAAGGGTCACGTCGTGCGCTTCCTCAAGGCCGGAGACAAGGTCAAGATCACCATCATGTTCCGCGGACGCGAGCAGAGCCGCCCCGAGCTCGGGTTCAACCTGCTCAAGAAGCTGGCCGACGATGTCGCCGAGGACGGCTTCATCGAGTCCGCGCCGAAGCAGGACGGCCGCAACATGCTGATGGTGCTCTCGCCCACCCGCAAGAAGACCGAGGCCCGCGTCGAGGTCGAGGCCGCGAAGGCCGCGAGGGCCGCCACGCGCGCCGCGGACGCGGAAGCGGAGCGCGACCTGCAGGCAGAACTGCGTGCCGCCCACCAGGCGACCGCACAACCGAAGAAGAAGCGGGGTCCGGCCGACAACATGGACCCGGACGTCGAGCTGTAAACCAGGAGAGAGAAAGACACCATGCCCAAGATGAAGACCCATTCCGGTGCCAAGAAGCGCTTCCGCGTGACCGGCTCCGGCAAGGTGATGCACCGCAAGGCCGGCAAGATGCACCTCAACGAGCACAAGCCGACCAGCCGCACCCGGCGCCTCGACGGCGACGCGGTCGTGGCGAAGGGCGATGCCAAGAAGGCACGTCGTCTCCTCGGCAGCTACAAGGCCAACTGACCCCGAACGATTCTTCAAGGAGTAAACAGAGATGGCACGCGTGAAGCGCGCAGTGAATGCGCAGAAGAAGCGTCGCGAGGTCCTCGAGCAGGCGTCCGGCTACCGTGGCCAGCGCTCGCGGCTGTACCGCAAGGCCAAGGAGCAGCTGCTCCACAGCTACACCTACAGCTACCGGGACCGCCGCGCCCGCAAGGGTGACTTCCGGGCGCTGTGGATCCAGCGGATCAACGCCGCCGCCCGTGAGGGTGGCATCACCTACAACCGATTTATCAGCGGCCTGAAGAACGCCGGTGTCGAGGTGGATCGCAAGATCCTGGCCGAACTGGCCGTCTCCGACCCCAAGGCGTTCACCGCGCTGGTCGAGCTCGCCAAGGCGAATCAGGCCGAGGCCGCCTGATCCGTCCACCACTTCTCCAGCGCGGTCCGCAGGTGCGTGACCGCGCTGGAGCCAATTGCCCAGATCCCGGAGGTGTGCGTCGATGACCGTCGCGCCGATCCAACTGCCCGAGCCGAGCCAGGCTGCCCTGCGGGCTGCCCGGGCGCTCCAGCGCCGCGCCGAACGCAAGGAGACAGGTCTCTTCCTGGTGGAGGGCCGCCAGGCCGTCCGGGAGGCGCTGGCGATGCCCGGGGTGGTCGAGGAGGTCTACTTCCGCTGGGACGCGGTGCTGGCCAACGCCGACCTGCTGGACGCGGCGAAGGCCGCCGACGTGCCGTACTACGCGGTCAGCGAGCAGAACCTGGCGACGATCACCGACACCGTCACGCCCCAGGGCGTGGTCGCGGTCGCGCACGCCATCGACGTGCCGCTGGACACCGTGCTGTACCGCAAGCCGCCGAAGCCGGACAAGCAGCCGAAGAAGAAGCACCGCCGCAAGGACGTCTCGCTGGTGGTCATCTGTGCCCAGGTCCGCGATCCCGGCAACGCCGGGACCGTGATCAGGTGCGCGGACGCCTTCGGCGCAGACGCCGTGATCCTCAGCTCTGACTCGGTCGAGGTGTACAACCCGAAGACCGTGCGCGCCAGTGTCGGGAGCCTCTTCCACCTGCCGATCGTGGTGGGCGTCGACCTCGCCGAGGCGATCGAGGCGTGCCGGGGCGCCGGGATGCAGATCTTCGCCACCGACGGGGCCGCCGGCACCGACCTCACCGATCTCGACGCCGAGCTCTCGCGTCCGACGGCGTGGGTGATGGGCAACGAGTCCTGGGGGCTGCCGGTCGAACACCTCGCCCTGGCCGACCGGACGGTCGCGGTGCCGATCTACGGCAGCGCCGAGAGCCTCAACCTCGCGACCGCCGCTGCGGTCTGCCTCTACGCCAGCGCGAGTGCGCAGCGGGCGTCCAACTGAAAGGAACCGATCCCATGGCGCTGGACCACGAGTCCATCGGCCAGGTGGTCGCGCGGGCGCTGGACGCCTTCGCGTCCGCCTCCTCGACCAGCGAATTGAAGGACGCCCGGCTCGCCCACCTCGGTGACCGGTCCGCCCTCGCCGCCGCCAGCAAGGAGATCGGCAGCCTGCCAGGCCCGGAACGAAAGGACGCCGGCCAGCGGCTGGGAGCCGCCCGCGCCGAGGTTACGGCCGCGCTCGCCGCCCGCCAGGCCGAGGTCGAGGCCGCGGAGCTGGAACGGGTGCTGGCAGAGGAGCGGATCGACGTCACGCTGCCCGTCGAACTCGTGCCGCAGGGCGCCCAGCACCCGATCACGGCCCTGATGGACCAGCTGTCCGACGTCTTCGTCGCGATGGGCTGGGAGATCGCCGAGGGTCCCGAGGTGGAGGGCGAGTGGCTGAACTTCGACGCGCTCAACATCGGGCCGGACCACCCCGCCCGCGGTACGAGCGACACCCTGTTCGTCGAGCCGATCGAGAACCACCTGCTGCTGCGCACCCACACCTCCCCGGTGCAGATCCGCTCGCTGCTCGACCGTCCGCTGCCGGTCTACGTGGTCTGCCCCGGCCGCACCTACCGCGCCGACGAGTTCGACGCCACCCACGTGCCGGTGTTCCACCAGATCGAGGGCCTGTGTGTCGACAAGGGGATCTCGCTGGCCCACCTGAAGGGCACGCTCGACCACCTGGCGCGGTCGATGTTCGGGCAGGACATCACCACCCGGATGCGGCCCCACTACTTCCCGTTCACAGAGCCGTCGGCCGAGGTCGACCTGCAGTGCTTCGTCTGCCACGGCGCCTCGGTCGGCGACCCGGACAACCCGTGTCGGACCTGCAGGTCGCAGGGATGGATCGAGTGGGGCGGCTGCGGGGTGGTGAACCCCCGGGTGCTCGCCGCCTGCGGCATCGACACCGACGTGTACTCCGGCTTCGCGTTCGGGATGGGGATCGAACGGACGCTGATGTTCCGCAACAACGCCGCCGACATGCGCGACATGGTCGAGGGTGACGTACGGTTCAGCCGCTCACTGAAGGGAGTTGCGCGATGAGGGCGCCTTTGGGATGGCTCCGGGAATGGGTCGACCTGCCGGAGGAGACCACCGGGCGCTCGCTCGCGGAGGTGCTGATCAGAGCCGGCCTGGAGGTGGAGACGGTCGACCGGGTGGGCGCAGAGATCACCGGCCCGGTGGTGGTGGGACGCGTGCTGGCGTCGGTCGACGAGCCGCAGAGCAACGGCAAGACCATCCGCTGGGTGCAGGTCGATGTCGGCCCTGAGCACAACCAGCCGCACGCTGAGTACCCGCAGGGATGCCGCTCTGTGGTGTGCGGCGCCCACAACTTCGCCGTGGGCGACCTCGTCGTGGTCTCGCTGCCGGGCGCCGTCCTTGCCGGCGGGTTCGCGATCAGCGCGCGCAAGACCTACGGGCACCTGTCGGACGGGATGATCTGCGCAGAGGACGAGTTGGGGATCGGCCACGACCACACCGGGATCATCGTGCTGCCGGCCGACGCCGGTCTCGCCCCGGGCGACGACCCTGCCGGCGTCCTGCTGCTTCGCGACGACGTCCTCGACATCGACGTCTCTGCCGACATCGGCTACTGCATGAGCATTCGCGGGCTCGCCCGCGAGGCGGGCCAGAACCTGCGGCTGCCCTACCGCGACCCGGTCGACCGTGGGACGCCGGCGGCGCGGGCGGACGGCTACCCCGTGCTGCTGGAGGATCCGGCCTGTCCGCTGTTCGTGGCCCTCACCGTGACCGGGATCGACCCGTCCCGCCCGACGCCGCGCTGGCTGGCACGCCGGCTGGTGATGGCCGGGATGCGGTCGATCTCGCTGGCGGTGGACATCACCAACTACGTCATGCTGGAGACCGGCCAGCCGCTGCACGCCTATGACGCCACCCGCCTGACCGGCCCGATCCGGGTGCGGAAGGCGGCGGCGGGGGAGCAGATCGTCACCCTCGACGACGCCACCCGGACGCTGCACCCCGACGACCTGCTGATCACCGACGACACCGGCCCGATCGGCATCGCCGGCGTGATGGGCGGCGCCACCACCGAGATCGGGGAAGCCACCACGGACATCGTCCTGGAGGCCGCGCACTTCGACTCCTCGAGCATCGGCTGGACCCTGCGCCGGCACAACCTGCCCTCCGAGGCCTCCAAGCGGTTCCACCGTGGGGTGGACCCGAACGCCGCCTACAGCGCCGCCCACCGGGCTGCGCAGCTGCTCGTCGAGCTCGCCGGCGGCACCCTGGCGGACGCCGAGACGGTCGCGGGCGGGCTGCCGGCGGTGCCGGGCCAGGCCTTCGCGGCGGGGCTACCGTCGGCGATCCTCGGCGTGGACGTCGCCGCCGACCGGGTGGTCTCGATCCTGCGGGAGAGCGGCTGCGACGTCGAGGTGGACGCCGACCGGCTCGCGGTCGTGCCGCCGAGCTGGCGCCCCGACCTGCGCGACCCGTACGACTACGTCGAAGAGGTCGGCCGGAAGCTCGGGTTCGACCGGATCCCGTCCCTGGTGCCGCCGGCGCCGGTCGGCCGCGGCTACACCCCCGGCCAGCGTGCCCGGCGGGCGATCGGCTCCGCGGTCGCCGCCTCCGGCTTCGTCGAGGTGCTGACGTTCCCGTTCGTGTCTGCCGAGGAACTCGACCGCCTCGCGGTGCCGGCCGACGACGACCGGAGGGCGCTGGTGCGGCTGGCGAACCCGCTCGCCGAGACCCAGCCGTACCTGCGGACCACGATGCTCCCGGGCCTGTTCGCCGCCGTCGCACGGAACACCTCCCGCGGCAACGACGACCTGGCGCTCTACGAGGTCGGCAGGGTGTTCCTCGCCGGCTCCGGCGAGCCCGCTCCGATCCCGGGCGTCGACCGCCGGCCGTCGGCGGACGAACTGGCGGCGATCGAGGCCGCGCTGCCGTCCCAGCCGCGCCACTTCGGCGCGGTCCTGACCGGTTACTGGCGGCGTCCAGGCTGGCAGGGCGCGGGTGTGCCGGCGGGCTGGGAGCAGGCGTTCGCGCTGGTCGACGTGGTAGGCCACGCCGTCGGCGCCACCGTCGACCGCGCAGCCGCGGATCGGGCTCCCTGGCACCCCGGGCGGTGTGCCGCGCTCAGCGTCGCGGGCGAGCTGGTCGGCCACGCCGGAGAACTCCACCCCGCGGTCTGCCGGGGGTACGGGTTGCCGGCCGGGACGGCGGCCGTCGAGCTGGACCTGGATGCGCTGATCCGGCTGGCGCCGGGGGCAGGCAGCATCGCTGCGGTGTCACCGCGTCCGGTGGCCAAGGAGGACGTCGCGCTGGTCGTGGCCGACGACGTGGCGGTCGCGGAGGTGCGGGCCGCGCTGGCCGACGGCGCAGGGGAGCTGCTGGAGTCGATCGCGCTGTTCGACGTCTTCACCGGCGGCCATGTCCCCGACGGCCAGAAGTCGCTGGCGTTCGCGTTGCGGTTCCGGGCGCCCGACCGCACGCTCACCGACGCCGACACCGCCGCCGCCCGTGACGCGGCAGTGGCGGTCGCCACTGCCCGGACCGGTGCCGTGCTGCGGGCCTTCTAGCCTCTGGCGGGGGCCGTCGCCGGGCCCTGGACCAGGCGTGTCCGGCGGGCCCGCGGGACGTCGGCATACGGAGGGGGAGTGGGGCGGCCGGAAGACCGGTCGCCCGGGCCGGTCGGCGGTCAGCCGGCGCAGACCACCGTCAGGGCGCTGACGACGTCGTGGCCCGACGGGGTCCGGGCGCCGACCACCCGGGGGAAGCCGAGTCGCTCGGACTCCCGCGCGCTGCGTTCCCCGACCGCCACCACGGGTACCGTGGCGCCGAGCAGGCTGGCCGCGGACTTCGCCACCGATCCGGCCGTCACGACCAGCGCGTCGTAGCCCCCGGACCGCCAGGTGTCGACGACGGACGGCGGTAGCGCGGCGACCGGCGAGGTCCGGTAGATGCCGAGCTGGACCACCTCCCAGCCCCTCGCCTGGAGCGCCCGCGGCAGCTGTTGGGCCGATTCCACGGCGCCGGGAATAGCGACCCTGCCCGTGCCCGCCGGCCAGTTCGAGGCCAGCGCGGCCCCGCCGGCACCGTCGATCGGCGTGAGGTCGACCCACCCGCCGCAGGCCCGGACGGCGGCCGCCGTGGCGTCGCCGACGGCGGCGATCCGCAGGTCGGGGGCGAGCAGGGTGTAGAGCGGGTGGCCGAGCCGGGCGAGCGCCTCCACGGTGTAGGCCGAGGTCAGCACCAGCCAGTCGAACAGCCCGCCGGCGAGCTGGTCGGCCAACGCCGGGAGCTCGACGGACGGCACCGGGGTCCGGCTGATCAACGCCACCTCGTCCACCTCCGCGCCCGCTGCGCGCAGGGCGTCGGCGAGCCGACGGTCCGGGCGCTCGGGCAGCAGCACCCGTCGTCCGGCGAGAGTCGGCGAGAAGTCCACTCCCCGATGGTGCCGCACCGTTGACGCCGCCGCCCACCGTGGTCGCGGAGTGAAAGACTGGTGGCATGCGGACACTGCGCGACATCGAATGCTTCCTCACCGATATGGACGGCGTCCTGGTGCACGAGGAGGAGCCGCTGCCCGGTGCGGCCGAGCTGATCGACCGCTGGGTGACGACCTCGAAGCGGTTCCTCGTCCTGACCAACAACTCGATCTTCACCGCCCGCGACCTCTCGGCCAGGCTCGCCCGCTCCGGCCTCAACATCCCGGAGGAGAACATCTGGACCTCGGCGATGGCCACCGCCTCGTTCCTGGAGAACCAGCCCGGCAACAAGACGGCGTTCGTGATCGGCGAGGTCGGGCTCACCACGGCGATCCACGAGGCGGGTTTCGTGCTGACCGACGTCGACCCCGACTTCGTGGTGCTGGGGGAGACCCGCAACTACTCCTTCGACGTGATCACCCGGGCGAGCCGGCTGATCCTGGAGGGCGCCCGGTTCATCGTGACGAACCCCGACGCGACCGGTCCGAGCAAGGACGGCATCCTGCCCGCCACCGGCGCGGTGGCGGCCATGATCACGGCGGCGACGAACCGCACGCCGTATGTCGTGGGCAAGCCGAACCCGATGATGTTCCGGTCGGCGATGAACCGGATCGAGGCGCACTCCGAGACCACCGCGATGATCGGCGACCGGATGGACACCGACATCGTCGCGGGGATGGAGGCGGGCCTGCTGACCGTCCTCGTGCTGACCGGGGTGACCACCGCAGAGGACGTCGCCACCTACCCGTTCCGGCCCGACCTGATGCTCGGCGGGGTGAACGAGCTGGTGGAGCGGATCTAGCGATCCCACGCCACGGACGGCGTTGGAATATTCATTCTGACTGTGGCATAGTCATTCCGTGACCTTCTCCGTAGCGGTGGCCGGAGCCACCGGATATGCCGGTGGCGAGACGCTGCGGCTGCTGCTCGGCCACCCCGACGCGAGGATCGGTGCGCTGACCGCCGGGTCCAGCGCGGGCGACCTGCTCGGGGTGCACCAGCCCCACCTGCGCCCGCTCACCGGGCGGGTGGTGCAGGACACCACGGTGGAGAACCTCGCGGGCCACGACGTGATCTGCCTGGCGCTGCCGCACGGCGCGTCCGGGGAGATCGCCGCGCAGTTGGAGCAGGCATCGCCGGGCTCGCTGCTCGTCGACCTCGGGGCCGATCACCGGCTGGAGTCGGCGCAGGCCTGGACCACCTACTACGGCGGCGAGCATCCCGGCACCTGGACCTACGGGATGCCCGAGCTGCTGCTCGCCGGCGGCCAGCGGCAGCGCTCCCGGCTCGCCTCCGCGACCCGGATCGCCGTCCCCGGATGCAATGTCACCGCGGTCACCTTCGCGCTCGGGCCGGGGATCGCGGCCGGCGTGATCGAGCCGGCCGACCTGGTGGCGGTGCTCGCCAACGGCGTCAGCGGGGCGGGCAAGGCGCTCAAGCCGCACCTGCTCGCCTCCGAGATCCTCGGATCGGCCAGCCCGTACGCGGTCGGCGGGGTGCACCGCCACATCCCCGAGATCGAGCAGAACCTCTCCAAGACCGCTGCCGGACCGGTCCGGATCAGCTTCACCCCCACCCTGGTTCCGATGCCTCGCGGGATCCTCGCCACCTGCACGGCCCGGCTGGCAGGGGGGACCGACCCTGCGACCGTCCGGGACGCCTGGCTGGCGGCCTACGCCGACGAGCCGTTTGTCCAGGTGCTGCCTGAAGGGCAGTGGCCCACCACGGCCGCGACCGCCGGTGCGAACACCGCGCTGGTTCAGGTGGCCGTGGACGAGCGCGCCGGCCGGGTGGTAGCGATCTGCGCGCTGGACAATCTGGTCAAGGGCACCGGCGGTGCCGCCGTCCAGTCCATCAACCTGGCGCTCGGCCTGGCCGAGACGACCGGCCTGACGACAGTGGGAGTGGCGCCATGAGCGTGACCGCAGCCAAGGGGTTCACCGCGGCGGGGGTGACCGCCGGCCTGAAGGCGTCGGGTCGCCCCGACCTGGCGCTGGTGGTGAACGAGGGCCCGGCCGCGCACGCCGCGGCAGTGTTCACGTCCAACCGGTTCAAGGCCGCCCCCGTGCTGTGGAGCCAGCAGGCGATCGCGACCGGACGCCTGGCGGCGGTGGTGCTCAACTCCGGTGGGGCGAACGCGTGCACCGGTGCCGCCGGCCTGGCCGATGCCCGCCAGACGGCGGAGTGGACGGCCGCAGAGGTCGGCTGCGCGGTCGAGGACGTGGCGGTCTGCTCGACCGGCCTGATCGGCGTCCGGCTTCCGATGGAGACCGTCCTCAACGGCATCCAGCTCGCTGCGCAGGACCTCTCCCACGCCGGCGGGCCGTCCGCCGCCGAGGCGATCCTGACCACCGACACGGTCGCCAAGGAGGCGATCCACACCTCGCCGTCCGGCTGGACGATCGGGGGAATGGCCAAGGGCGCGGGGATGCTCGCCCCGGCGCTGGCGACGATGCTCGTCGTGATCACCACCGACGCCTCGCTCGAGCCCGCTGGCCTGGATGCCGCGCTGCGCACGGCCACCGGCTTCACCTTCGACCGCACCGACTCCGACGGCTGCATGTCCACCAACGACACCGTCCTGCTGCTGGCCAGCGGAGCCTCCGGGATCGCCCCCGACCCTGCGGAGTTCACCGAGGCGCTGACCGGTGTCTGTGCGTCCCTGGCCCGACAGCTGCTGGCGGACGCCGAGGGCTCCGCGCACGACATCGAGGTCAGGGTCGAGGGGGCTGCCAGCGAGGCGGACGCCCTCGAGGTCGCCCGTGCCATCGCCAGGAGCAACCTGTTCAAGTGCGCGATCTTCGGCAACGACCCCAACTGGGGCCG
>JAVHXR010000426.1 GCA_031119515.1 Propionicimonas sp. | reverse complement strand
TCTCCCGCCAGGGCTGCGACACCGCCGTCCACCAGCTGATGCGCTCGGGGCTGCGGCTGACCGACGCCGTCGAGCGGGCGGCGCTGGACGAGATCGCCACCCGGCACGTCCTCGGGCTCAGCCAGGCAGACCTCGCCGCGCTGGACTACCCGGGCTTCCTCGAGGCGTTCCGGTGCGGCATCGCCGCCCACCACGCCGGCCTGCTGCCGGCCTTCAAGGAGGCGGTCGAGGAGGCGTTCGCGGCCGGCCTGGTCAAGGTCGTGTTCGCCACCGAGACCCTCGCCCTCGGGATCAACATGCCGGCCCGCAGCGTGGTGCTGGAGAAGCTCGTGAAGTACAACGGCGAGAGCCACGCCGACATCACCGCTGGGGAGTACACGCAGCTGACCGGGCGGGCCGGGCGGCGAGGGATCGACGTCGAGGGCCACGCGGTGGTGTGCTGGCAGCCGGGGCTCGACCCGCGGGCGCTCGCCGGGCTGGCGTCCCGGCGCACCTACCCGCTGCGGTCCTCGTTCAAGCCGACCTACAACATGGCGGTCAACCTCGTCGCCACGGTCGGACGGGAGCGGGCGCGCGCCCTGCTCGAGCAGTCCTTCGCCCAGTACCAGTCGGACCGGTCGGTGGTGGGGGTGTCGCGCGAGATCGCCCGCAACACCGAGCGGATCGCCCAGGAGTGGGCGCGGGCGACCTGTGACCGGGGCGACTTCGCCGAGTACGCCCGGTTGCGCGGCCGGATCCGGGAGCTGGAGGCCGAGGCCGCCAGGAGCCGGCGCGCCGACCGCAGGGCGGAGTCGATCGAGGTGCTTCGTGGCCTGCGTCCCGGCGACATCATCGACATTCCGGCAAAGCGGCAGCGGGGCTGGGCGGTGGTGATCGATCCCGGGCTGGGGCCGGACGGTCCGGCGCCGACCGTGATGACCGGCGACAGCCAGGTCAAGCGCCTGACCGTCGTCGACTTCCCGCAGCCGCCCCAGGTGGTCGGGCGGATGAAGGTGCCCAAGCACTTCGACCCGCGGCAGCCGTCCTTTCGGCGGAACCTGGCCGCGGCGCTGCGCTCGAAGCTCGACCGCGAGCAGTTCGAGTGGCAGCGTCCCTCCGACAGCGCCGACGCCGACGCGATGGCGCAGGTGGCGGTGCTGCGGCACGAACTGGCCGGTCACCCCTGCCACGGCTGCCCCGACCGTGAGGTGCACGCCCGGACCGCTGAGAGCGTGCTGCGGCTGGAGCGGGACACCGAGGCGTTGCGGCGGCAGGCCGACCGGCGCACCAACACGATCGCCGTCCGGTTCGACAGGGTCTGCTCGGTGCTGGAGTCGATGGGCTACCTGGGCGAGGGTGGCCAGGAGGTCAGCGGGGCCGGCCTGATGCTGACCCGGATCTACTCCGAGCTCGACCTGGTCGCCGCCGAGGCGATCCGGGAGGGGATCCTCGACGGCCTGAGTGCGCCACAACTGGCCGCCGTCCTCTCGACGCTGGTCTACGAGTCCCGCGGCGACCGCCGCCCGTCGCGGATGCCGGACCGGGCCAGCGAGCGGGCGCAGTCGGCGCTGCGGGCGGTCTGGCGGCAGGTGTCGCTGACCGAACGCGACCACCGGCTGCCCTCGCACGAGGAGCCCGACATCGGCTTCGCCGAGGCGATCCACCACTGGACCGCGGGCAACGCCCTGGCCGACGTCCTCGACCTCTCCGGCCTCACCGCGGGCGACTTCGTCCGCTGGGCCCGGCAGGTGGTGGATCTGACCGGCCAGGTGGCCGACGCCTCCGACGGCGAGCTGCGTCGCACCTGCCGTGAGGCGATCGACCGGATCCGCCGCGGCGTCGTCGACGTCGCCCCGCTCGAGGACTGACGCGCGCGGGAGCCCGGGGCGGCAGCCGGCGGCGTGGTCGGGGATCCGGGCTGCAGCGGCCGGCGTTAGGCTGGCGGCCATGGCGATCGCGATCCGTGTCATACCGTGCCTGGACGTGCACAACGGCCGGGTGGTGAAGGGTGTGAACTTCCGCAACCTGCGCGACGCCGGAGACCCGGTCGAACTGTCCGCCCGCTACGGCGCCGAGGGCGCCGACGAGGTCGTCTTCCTCGACATCTCCGCGTCCTCCGAGGAACGCGCAACGACCTACGACGTCGTGACCAGGACAGCGGAGACGGTGTTCATCCCGCTCTGTGTCGGCGGCGGGGTGCGCGGTGTCGCCGACGTCGACCGCCTGTTGCGGGTGGGGGCGGACAAGGTCGGGATCAACACCGGCGCGATCACGCGGCCGGAGGCGATCGACGAGATCACCGAGCGGTTCGGACGCCAGGTGCTCGTGCTGTCGCTGGACGCCCGCCGGGAGCCCGACCGTCCCTCCGGCTTCGGGGTGACCACCCACGGTGGCCGGACCTCCGCAGGGCTGGACGCTCTGGAATGGGTGCGGGAGGCGGTCGACCGCGGCGCCGGCGAGATCCTGCTGAACTCGATGGACGCCGACGGCACCACGGAAGGCTTCGACCTCGAACTGATCGAGGCGGTCAAGGCAGAGGTGGACGTGCCGGTGATCGCCTCCGGTGGGGCGGGGACCGCGGCGCACTTCGTCGACGCCGCCAGGGCGGGCGCGGACGCGGTGCTGGCGGCGAGCGTCTTCCACTACGGCACGGTCGGCATCACCGAGGTGAAGGAAGCCCTCTCGGCAGCGGGATTCACCGTACGCTGAGCCCATGGAGTGCCTGTTCTGCCGGATCGTCGCCGGCGAGATCCCGTCCCGCCAGGTCTACGCCGACGAGGCCGCCATCGCGTTCCTCGACATCAGCCCGTGGCACGTCGGCCACACCCTTGTGATTCCCCGCCGGCACGTCGACGACCTGCTGGCGGACCCGGCGGCGCTGACCGAGATCGCGCCCGCCATCTCGGCCACGTCAGCCCTGCTCACCCAGCGGCTCGGGGCCGACGGCCTCAACCTGCTCAGCAGTTCCGGCGCCACCGCCGGCCAGGAGGTCCTCCACCTCCACGTCCACCTCGTCCCGCGCTACTCCCACCGCCCCGGCCTGCGGGAGCTGATGGTC
>JAVHXR010000425.1 GCA_031119515.1 Propionicimonas sp. | reverse complement strand
GGCGCGCCCGCCGGTGAGCAGGGCACGGCGGCCGGTCAGGTCGGTGCGGGCGTCCCGGTGCGCGTGGTGCCGGGGGTCAGTTCGTCGATCGCCGGCCCCGAGCTCGCCGGGATCCCTGTGACCCACCGGGGGCTGAGCCAGGGGTTCACCGTCGTCTCGGCCCACGTCGGGCCCGGCTCGCCCGCCTCGATCCTCAACTGGGAGGCGCTGGCGGCGACCGGCACGACCCTGGTCGTGTTGATGGGCGTCCAGACCCTCCCCGACGTCTGCGCCGCGCTGCTGGGCCACGGCCTGGCGGCGGACACGCCGGCAGCGGTGATCGAGAACGCCGGCCACCCGCACGTCCGGGTGGTCCGTGAGACCCTCGCCGGGTTGCCGGCGGCAGTGGCCGGGGCGGGGATCGGCAGCCCGGCCGTCACCATCATCGGGGCGGTGGCGGGACTGGAACTCGACCTCGCCGGCGCGGTCACCGCCGGCTGAGACTTGCCGGCAGGGTGGCATCGCGTTCCGCCCCCGGGGTGGTTGGATCGGGGCATGGACCTGGCGGCCGCGGCGGACTCGCTGCGACGGTTGGCGCTCGCCACCGGGACCAGGGCGCCGCTGTACTCCCGGCTGGCCGAGGCCGTGGCCGGCAACCCGGAGGTGCTGTCGATCCTGGCCGGCGCCCCTGCCACCCACCGCGCACCGGTCGGGCTCCTCGCGGCGGTGCACTACCTGCTGCTTGCGGATCCGGGCCAGCCGTTGGCCGGCTGGTACCCGAACCTGACCGACCGCCCGCGCACAGACGACCCGGTGGCCGCGTTCGAGGCGTTCTGTGCCGCCCGCCGGGACGAGATCGTCGACCTGGTCTCCACCCGGCTGCCGCAGACCAACGAGATCGGACGGAGCGCGCTGCTGCTGGTGGGGCTGGCGAGCCTCGCGGGGGTCGATACCCCGCTGGCACACCTCGACGTCGGTGCCAGTGCTGGGCTCAACCTGCTGATCGAACACTACGGCTACGACTTCTCCGGGCGGCGGCTCGGCCCCGACCGGCTCGTTCTCGGGTGCGAGGTGTCCGGCGGCAAGGGGCCGCTGCCGGCGGCGATCCCGCGCTTCGGCGGCCACCTCGGGCTGGACCGTGACCCGGTCGACCTCTCCGACCCGGCACAGGTCCGCTGGCTGGAGGCCTGTGTCTGGCCAGACCAGGCCGACAGGTTCGAGCGTCTCCGGACGGCGATCGGGCTGGGGCGGGAGGTCGGCGTCAGGGTGCGTGGCGGGGACGCGGTCTCCGACCTCGGCGCGGCGCTGGACGAACTGGGCGGGGCGGGCCACCCGGTCGTCACGACGAGCTGGGTGCTCACCTACCTCACCGACGGCGACCGGGCAGCCTTCCAGGAGGTGCTCGCCGCGCGGGGCGCCCGCAGCGACCTGTCGTGGGTGTTCGCCGAGGCTCCGGCCTACGCCCCCGGCCTGCCGTACCCGCCGGGCATGGAGGCGTCGGAGCTGACCGTCCTCGCGACGGTGAGCTGGCGGGACGGGGTCCGGCGGGTGCGCCACCTCGCCACCTGCCACCCGCACGGCTACACCCTGCGCTGGCTCCCGCGTCGGGGCGCGGTGCGCTGACCGCCGCCCAGCGCGCTGCGGCACTGACCGATCGACCACCGGTCTGGCACGCTTGAGGGCATGAGCGGTCTCTTCGCCTCCCGTGGCAGCATCGGCGAGCCCTGGTTCCGGCTGGGTCGCCTCGAGGTCGGCACCACCATGGCGGTGGTCCTGGCCGTCGCGGCCTCCTGGTTGCTGTGGGTGATCTCGCCCGGCCTGCCGGCTGCGCTGGCCTACAGTCCCGACCTGTTGCTGGCCGGCGAGGTGTGGCGGCTGGTCACCTGGCCGCTGGCCAACCCGCTCGGGCTGTGGGGGGTGATCAACCTCTTCTTCTTCTGGTACTTCGGCACCGAGCTCGAGCAGGCGGTCGGCCGGGTCCGGATGGCCTCGCTGCTGGTCGGGATCTGGGGGAGCCTCACGATCGCTGCGACGGTGGTCGGCCTCCTGCTGGGCGGCACCACCCTGATGGGGATCGGGTGGATCCAGTTCGCCGTGCTGCTGGTCTGGATCGCTGAGTACCCCGACCGCCGGTTCCTGTTCAACATCCCGGCCTGGGTGTTCGGCCTGGTGCTGGTCGGGATCCAGGTGCTCCAGGCGCTCGCCTTCCGCGACCTCGGCGGGTTGCTGAGCCTGGCGCTGGCCTGCGCGTTGATCGCGATCGTGGCGCGGCGGGCCGGGCTGTTCGCCTCCTACGGCTGGATCCCCGGCGCCAGGCCCGCCGGGCGGGCACCGCGGGCCCGCAGGCCCACCGCGGCGCGACCCGCCCGCCCGTCACGGGCCGACGCCAGGTACACCTCGGACCGGGAGAAGCTCGACGCCCTGCTCGACCAGATCAACGAGAAGGGCCTGAACAGCCTCTCCGACGCGCAGCGGAAGGAACTACTGCGGCTGCGCGAGCGGTTGCGCCGCCCCTGAAGGACACAGAGTCCGGCCCGGTCCGGCGGCTGGGGTGCGCCGACACCCCTGCCCCCGGACCGGGCCGGACTCTGCCTGGTCCAGGGGGTCTCAGCTGTCGCCGCCGCTGCGGCGCAGCACCTCCGAGAGCCGCTCGGCTGCGGCGATCACCGCCGGGGCGTGGAGCCGTCCGGGCTGGCGGGAGAGCCGCTCGATCGGGCCGGAGACGCTGACCGCGGCGATCACCTTGCCGCTCGGGGAGCGCACCGGAGCGGACACCGAGGCCACCCCCGCCTCCCGTTCGGCGACCGACTGCGCCCAGCCGCGGCGGCGGACGGTGGCCAGCGCCACGGCCGAGAACGAGGCGCTCTGCAGCCCGCGCTGGATCCGGTCCGGGTCCTCCCAGGCGAGCAGCACCTGCGCGGCGGAGCCGCCGGCCATCGTCAGCTGGGAGCCGACCGGAATGGTGTCGCGCAGCCCGGACGGCCGCTCGGCCGCTGCCGCGCAGACCCGGAAGTCGCCCTGGCGCCGGAACAGCTGGGCGGACTCGCCGGTGATGTCGCGCAGGCGGGCGAGCACCGGCCCTGCGG
>JAVHXR010000424.1:2851-3069 GCA_031119515.1 Propionicimonas sp. | reverse complement strand
GCTTGGCGCCGTTGCGGCCGAACGGGTTCGACAGGATGGGGGTGCCGGTCCACAGCGTGCTCAACGGCAGGCTGAGGACGCCGGCCGGCTGGCCGGGGGCGACGCCCACATAGGCGGCGCCGAGGCCACGGTCGGCGAGCAGCTGGGTGAGCAGTCCGCCGAAGGAGTGGCCCATGATGATCGGCTTGACGGGCAGCGCGGCGATGATCGACTCGTAG
>JAVHXR010000424.1:0-2841 GCA_031119515.1 Propionicimonas sp. | reverse complement strand
GCCCTTCAGTGCCTCGGGGTTGCGGCGGATGTCCTCGACGCTGCGGTCGTCGATCCCGGGCCATCCGGGCACGATCACCTCGTGGCCGGCGGCGCGGAAGCGTTCGGCCCAGGTGTCCCAGCTCTTCGGGGTCATCCAGAGGCCGTGGATCAGGACGATGGGGAGCTTGGTGGTGGTCATGGTGGTTCTCCTTGTGGGGTGGTCGTCCGGTTAAGTAGAACGATCGGTCTGTCTTGTTGTGGACAACATTAGGTGGCGTTGCAGGCGTTGTCAAGAGAAAAGAGACAGAACGGTCTATAATCGGTTCCATGGCACGACGCAAGACCGACACCGGAGCCTCGCTGGCCCGCGAGCGCCTGCTCGCGACCGCGAGCGACCTGTTCTATCGCGAGGGCATCCACGCGGTCGGAGTGGACCGCATCATCGCCGAAGCCGGCATCACGCGGGCCACCTTCTACCGTCACTTCCCGAGCAAGGAGGACCTCGTGGAGGCCTACCTCGGGGTGGAGGACGCGAACATCCGCGGAGCGTTCACCGCGGCGGGCGGCATGGCAGGTGAGCCCCGCGAGTTGCTGCACCTGGTGATCGAGGGACTCGCCGACGATGTCTCCCGCCACCACACCCGGGGCTGCCCGTTCATCAACGCCGCCGTCGAGTACCCCGAGGAGGGCAGCGCCGTCCGGGAGCGGATAGCCGGCCACCGGGCCTGGTTCCGGGGCACCCTCGAATCCCTCCTGGCCGCGGCGGACGCCCCGGACCCCGTCCGTGCGGCTGGGGAACTCGTGCTGCTGCGGGACGCCGCGATGGTGGGTGGCTACCTGGACGGCTGGGAACGCGTGCGTCCGGCCTTCATCGCCGCGGCCACCAGGGCGGCGGGCCTCGAACTCGTCGGTGCGGACGCCGACAGAGCCGTCGGGACATGACCGGCAGGAGCCGGGTGCGGGCGGCGTCGGGGCGGCCCCGCCGGCCCGGTCGATCCGTTGCGAGATGGCAGCCACTTCGTAACACCACCGAAAACACCGGCGGCCACCATGGAGGCGTGCACTACGACGTGGAGGTAACCGAGGAGGAAATCGGGCGACTCCACCTCTCGCCCGCGCAGGACCCGGTGGCGGTCCTGCTGCTCGGTCACGGGGCGAGGGGTGGGATCGACTCGGCCGAGCTCGCCGGCCTGGCGGAGCGACTGCCCGCGCGGGGGATCACGGTGGCGCGTTTCGAGCAACCGTGGAAGGTCGCCGGACGTCCGCTGGCCGGCCCGGCCGCTTCCCTGGACCGTGCCTGGAAGGCGGTGATCTCGCAGGTGAAGGCGCTCGCTCCCGGCGTCCCGCTCTTCACCGGCGGCCGCAGCATCGGGGCGAGGGTCGCCTGTCGCGGCTTCGGGGAGGACCAGCGGGGTCTCGTCCTGTCCGCCTTCCCGCTGCACCCGCCGGGGCGCCCCGAGCGCTCCCGGATCGACGAGCTGGCAGGGGTTGCGGCCTCGGCCCTCGTCGTCCAGACCGAACGGGATCCGTTCGGGGGCGCGGACGAACTCCTCGCCGCGCTGGCAGAGGAGGGATCGGCGCCCGCTGTGCTGGTCCGGCTGGAAGGGGCGACCCACGGGCCCGACGTGCGCAGCGCGGCCGGCGTCGCCAGGCTGCCGGCCTCGCTGGACGCGGTCGCCGACGCGGTGGCGGGTTTCGTGTCCTCCCGGCTCGGATCTCCGGTCGGACCGCCTCCGGTTTGACCCTGTCCGCGCCCGGAACGTATCCTTGATCCTCGGTGCTCGCTGTGTCGGTTCTGCCCGCCGCGAGCGTCCCCTCCGGTGATCCGCCGACTTGGCTGGCACATCGGTGACAGACGTAAGAGATCGTAGAGAGTGGGTCAGGCGTGTACGCGATCGTGCGCAGTGGCGGCCGCCAGCACAAGGTGGCCGTCGGCGACGTCCTGGAGATCGACCGGGTGGACGCCGAGGTCGGTGCTTCGGTCGAGCTGGTTCCGTTGCTGGTGGTCGACGGCGATGACGTGACCGCCGACGCCGCCAAGCTGAAGGGGGTCAAGGTCAGCGCCGAGGTGCTCGCCGAGACCAAGGGCCCGAAGATCCGGATCCTGAAGTACAAGAACAAGACCGGGTACAAGAAGCGCCAGGGGCACCGTCAGAAGTACACCCAGGTCAAGGTCACCGGGATCAAGTGAGGGGCTGAGAAATGGCACACAAGAAGGGCGCATCGTCCTCCCGCAACGGTCGTGATTCCAACGCCCAGCGGCTCGGCGTGAAGCGGTTCGGCGGCGAGCAGGTCAACGCCGGCGAGATCATCGTCCGCCAGCGTGGCACCCACTTCCACCCCGGTGAGGGCGTCGGTCGCGGTGGCGACGACACCCTGTTCGCGCTGCGCGCCGGCGTGGTCGAGTTCGGCACCCGCCGCGGCCGCCGGGTCGTGAACATCGCGGTCGCGGAGTAATCCCACCCAGCAGCGCAAGGGCCGCCCCGACCGGGGCGGCCCTTGCTGCTTTCCCGGCACGGGTGCCGGTCGCGGCCTAAGCTGCGAGCGTGGGACGGTGGCATCAGGCGGTGCTCGCGCTGGTGCTGTGCCCGCTGCTGACCGGTTGCCTGACCCTGACCGCCCGGCTGGACATCGGGGTGTCGGGTGCGGTCCGCTACTCGGTCGACCTCACGGCCTCGATCACCGGCCTGGCGGAACGGGGCGTTCCCGAGGACATCGACCTGTGCGAGGTGGTCTCCGCGCACTTCCCGGACGACGCCCGGCTCGAGCCCACCCGCACCGCTGACGCCGTTGGTTGCCGGATCGCGGGGGAGTCCCCCGACGGCAGGCTCGTGGACGCCTCGGTGTCACCACCCGGACC
>JAVHXR010000423.1:2073-3071 GCA_031119515.1 Propionicimonas sp. | reverse complement strand
GCTCGGGCTCGATGATCGTTGTCGGCTCGGGGCCTGCCTCAGCGGCAACCGGCTCGGTGGCTGCTTCCGCCTCAGGAACGGCAACGGCTTGGGCCGGCGCCGACGTTGCGTCCTCGGCCTGTCCGGCCGGCTCATCGCCCTGCGGGACGAAGGCGGGGCCGGGCTCCACCGGAGCCCACCGGGAACCGCCGCCCTGGCCCGGGTCGGTCACGGGCTCGTCAACTGGCTCACGCTGCTCGGTCACTGGGGAAGTCCTTCCTGCAGACTCGCTCACGCCTATCAAAACACCCACGGCAGGCATACCCACCCAGCGACACCCCAAATCCGCCCGGCGGGGCGACAGCCGGCCGGCCCCTGGCCCGGACTCGACCTGTGCTCGATCTCCCCTACCGGTCAGTGCTGGCCGTGGTCGGCCAGCCCGATCATCAGCGCCTCCATCGCGAGCAGCGGGGCGACATTGGTCTCCAGCGCCGTGCGGCAGGCGAGGATCGCGTCCAGCCGCCGCACCGTGGCGGTGGCGGCGGACCGCTCAGCCAGGTCGCGGATCGGCGCCTCGAACTCGACGTTGATCAGCGGCGCGCCCGCGCCGGTCTGCAACACCAGCACGTCGCGGTAGTAGGAGGTGAACTCGGTGAGGACCCGGTCGAGGGCATCGCGTTGCAGCCGCTTCGCCCGCAGCTTCTGCTCGTCCTCAAGCGCGCCCAGCGCCGCCTGCGCACTGCGCGGCCTGGCACCCCGCGTCCCCATTCCGAGCGCCTCGGCGAGCGCCTCGCGTTCCTTCGCGTCCAGCTCGGAGGTGATCGCCGCAGCCTCCTCACTCGCCGCCTGTACCACCTTCGCGGCGGCGGACAGCCGGGTGGACAGCACCACCTGACCGTGCTGGCGGCCCTGATGGCCCTTGGCGATCACGCTGGTGACGTCGTTCGCGGCCATCGTATTGCGCGGCGCGGCTGCGGGGCGGGCGCAGCCTCGCGCGGTTCGTGCGGGACAGCCGTTCG
>JAVHXR010000423.1:0-2063 GCA_031119515.1 Propionicimonas sp. | reverse complement strand
GAGGCCCTGCGGCAGCCGCAGGATGTCGGTGCGGGCCTGGCGGGCGGCAGGGTTGCGGGCCAGCGCCCTCGCCCGCCCGATGTGGCCCTGGCCGACCCGCGCGGCGAACCCTGCCGTCTCGGGGTCGATCCCGTCCCGGCGGTGCAGGAGTTCGGCCACCGCTGCCTCGTTCGGGGTGCTGAGCTCGACCCGACGGCAGCGCGACCTGATGGTCACGATCACGTCGTCCGCGGTCGGCGCGCAGAGCAGCCAGACGGTCCGGCTCGCCGGCTCCTCGATGGCCTTCAGCAGCGCATCCGCGCCCCGCTCGGTGACGCGGTCGGCATCCTCCACCACCAGGATCTGGTAGCGCCCGATCGTCGGCGCCATCGCGGCCCGGCGGACGAGCTCGCGGACCTCCTTGACCCCGATCGACAGCTGTTCGGTGCGCACCAGCGTGACGTCGGGGTGGGCGCCGGACAGCACCGTCCGGCAGGTGTTGCAGGTGCCGCATCCGCCCTGGTCGCACTGAAGCGCCGCGGCGAAGGCACGGGCGGCGTTGGAGCGTCCCGAGCCGGGCGGTCCGGTCAGCAACCACGCGTGCGTCATCGCGTGGCGGTCGCCTGCGACCGCGCGCCGCAGGGTGGCGACAACCCGCTCCTGGCCGATCAGCTCGGCCCAGACCCCTTCGGGCAGGGCGGTGGTGGGAGTGCTCACCTACGACAGGGTGCCAGTAGGCGACGACAGAATCGAGGCCACCCGCTCCCGTACCGCCGCAGCGATCTGCTCGCGGTCGGTCCTGGCCGGCAGCACGAGGTAGTGCTCGGGATCGCGGGCGGCCAGGGCGAGGAACTGTTCGCGGGCCCGCTGGTGCAGCGCCATGCCGGCGCCCTCCAGGCGGTCCGGGCGCTCGATCCCCGCGACCCCCCGGGCAGGATCGAGGTCGAGCAGCACCGTCAGGTCCGGCAGCAGGTAGCCGGTCGCCCACCGCGCGATCGACTCGATCCGGTCGGCGTCCAGCTCGCGACCGGCCCCTTGGTAGGCGAGCAGCGAGTCGACGTAGCGATCCGAGATCACCACGGCGCCGCGCTCCAGCGCGGGCAGCACCACCTCGTAGACGTGATGGGCCTTGTCGGCGGCGTAGAGCAGGGTCTCGGCCCTGGGCGACAGGTCACCGGTCTCGGGGTCGAGCACGATCCGGCGCATCACCGCGCCGGCCCTGGTGTCGCCCGGTTCGAAGGTGAGCACCACCTCGTGGCCCTGCCCGGTCAGCCACCGCGCGAGCAACTCGGCCTGGGTCGACTTGCCGACGCCGTCGCCGCCCTCGAAGACGATGAAGACCCCCGCCATGGCACCTCCTCAGTTCGTTCCCAGCCTAGGGGCCGGCGCAGGGTCGATGGCCCGCACGGTCCGCCCCGGGACGGCCGCCGGGTTGCACCTGCACCCCGTGCGGCCCGTGGGAAACCCCGGCCCCGTTGCGGCTCAGGCCTTCTTGGCCCGGGCCGGCTTGCGGGTCGTGGTGCGACGCTTCGGCGCCGGCCCCTTGGCGCGCTTCTCGGCCAGCAGTTCGGCAGCCCGCTCGGCCGTGATCGCCTCCACCGAATCGGTCCGCCGGAGGGTGGCGTTCACCTCGCCGTCGGTCACGTAGGCGCCGAACCGGCCGTCCTTGATCACCATCGGCTTGCCGTTGGCGGGGTCGGGGCCGAGTTCCCGCAGCGGGCCGGCCGCCGTCCGTCCGCCACGGCCCTTCGGCTGGGCGTAGATCGCCTCGGCCTCGGCCAGCGTGATGTCGAAGATCTGAGCCTCGGTGGCCAGCGACCGCGAGTCGGTGCCCTTCTTCAGGTACGGGCCGTACCTGCCGTTCTGGGCGGTGATCTCCTGGCCGTCGGCGCCGACCCCCACCGCCCGCGGCAGTCCGAGCAGCTTGAGTGCCTGTTTGAGCGTGATGGTGTCGACGGACATGGACGCGAACAGCGACGCGCTGCGCGGCTTGGCACCCTTCGGCGCGTCCTCGCCGAGGACCTCCGTGACGTACGGTCCGAACCGTCCCGACTTGGCGACGATGGCGACACCGGTGTCGGGGT
>JAVHXR010000422.1 GCA_031119515.1 Propionicimonas sp. | reverse complement strand
GGTCGTGGGTGACGACGACCACCGTCCGCCCAGCCAGCACGCGGCGCAGCAGCCGGCGCAGCGCGGGGGCCACGGTCACGTCGAGCGCGGCGAGGGGCTCGTCGAGCAGCAGCGCGGCCGGCTCGGCGGCGAGTGCACGGGCGATCGCCACCCGCTGCGCCTGGCCGCCGGAGAGCTCGGCGGGCCGGCGCCCCGCGAGCTCGGCTGCCTCGACCTCGGAGAGCCAGCGGGCGGCCCGCCGCCGCGCCTGTGACCGTCCGACGCCCGCCACGGACGGGCCGAAGGCGACATTGTCCAGTACCGACAGGTGCGGGAAGAGCAGCGGGGATTGGGCCAGCAGCGCGATGCCGCGGGCGTGCGCGGGCAGCCAGGCGCCGCCGCGGACGTCGAACAGGGTGCGCCCGCCGAGCACCGCGGATCCGCTGTCCGGGCGGACGGTCCCCGCCAGCAGCCCGAGCAGGGTCGACTTCCCGGCGCCGTTCGGCCCCAGCACCGCCAGGTGCTCGCCCTCGGCCAGGTCGAGGGCGGCCGAGAACCCGCGCGCGGCCACGGTCGCCGTCAGGCTCAGCCCCATGCCGAACGCTCCGAGATGCCGGCGGTGGCGACGATCACCGCGACGGCGACGGCCACCAGCACCAGCGAGAGCGCGATCGCGGCCTGCGGGTCGTCCACCCGCTGCAGGTAGATCTCCAGCGGCAGCGTGCGGGTGACCCCCTGGAGACTGCCGGCGAAGGTCAGGGTGGCGCCGAACTCGCCCAGCGCCCTGGCGAAGGAGAGGATGGCCGCCGAGGCGAGGCCGGGCGCCACCAGCGGCAGCGTGACCCGTCCGAGGACGACGGTGGGGCGGGCGCCGAGGGTCGCTGCCACGACCTCGTAGCGCTGGCCGACGGTGCGCAGCGTCCCTTCCAGGCTGACCACCAGGAAGGGGAGCGCGACGAAGGTCTGGGCGATCACGACGGCGCCGGTGGAGAACGCCACCTGCCAGCCGGCCGCCTCGAGGACGGGCCCGAGCAGGCCGCGCCGGCCGAAGGTGTAGAGCAGGGCGACGCCGCCCACGACCGGGGGGAGGACGAGCGGCAGCAGGACGAGGGCGCGCAGCAGCCGCTGGCCGCGGAACCGGCCGCGGGCCAGGACGAGCGCGAGCGGCACGCCGAGGGCGAGGCAGGCGAGGGTGGCCAGCAGCGAGGTCAGCAGGCTCAGCCGGAGCGCCGCCAGCGAGGACTCGCTGGTGACCAGCTCGACGAAGCGCGGCCATTCCAGCCGGGTGGCCATCGCCGCCAGCGGGAGCACGATCAGGCTGACGCCGAGCCCGGCCGGCAGCAGCACCCAGCGCGGCAGGCCGCTGTCCCCGGCGTTCATCAGGGCCGGCCGAACCCGGCCCGGTCGAACACCGCGCGGCCCTCGTCCCCGGTGACCAGCTCGAGGAAGGCCGCCGCCAGGGTCGGCTGCGGCGCGGCGGCCAGCAGTGCGATCGGGTACCGGTTGGTCGCAGCGGCGGCTTCGGGGAAGGCGATCGCGGTCACGGTGTCGCCGGCCGCCAGCGCGTCCGTGGCGTAGACCAGCCCGGCGTCGGCCTCCCCGGCCTGCACCTTGGCGAGGACGTCGGTCACGGCCTGCTCCTCGCTGACCGGGGTGAGCGTGGTGCCGGCGGCGGTGGCGACCTTGCCCGCGGCCGCACCGCAGGGGACCACCGGCGCGCAGACCACCAGCCTGAGCCCCGGGGTGGCCAGGTCGGCGAAGCCGGCGACCGAGGCGGGGTTGCCGGGCGGGACGACGATCGTCAGCCGGTTGGAGACGAACAGCGTCGGATCGCCCTCGACCAGCCCGTCGGCGACGGCCGTCGCCATCGACTTCTCGTCGGCGGTGGCGAGGACGTCGGCGGCGGCCCCCTGGCCGAGCTGCTCGACGAGGGTCTGGGAGCCGGCGAAGTTGAAGCTGACGGCGGTGCCGGGGTGGGCGGCCTCGAACAGCTCGCCGAGTTCGCCGAAGCTGCCCTTGAGCGAGGCGGCGGCGAACACCGTCAGGGTCGCGGCGGCCGGCTCGGCGGACGCTGACCCCGCCGGGGCGGCGGGCTGGGCACAACCGGCCAGGAGCAGGGTGAACGCAGCGGTGGCGGCGGCGAGGGTGCGCGCGGGAACGGACACGGTCGGCTCCTCAGTCCCGCTGCAGGGGGGTCTCGATGATGACGGTGGTGGCCTTCACCACCGCTATCGCCACCACACCCGGCTCGAGCCCGAGCTCCTCGACCGCCTCGGTGCTCATCAGCGACACCACCCGGTGGGGGCCGCACTGCAGCTCCACCTGCGACATCACGGTGTCCGAGACCACGCGCGTCACGAGCCCGACGAAGCGGTTGCGCGCCGACCGCCCGACGCCCGACGGATCGGGGGTGGGCGCCGCCTGCGCCTGGGCGAATTCGGCCAGCGCGCGCCCGTCGACCACCATCCGGTTGCTGTCGTCCAGCACGTGTGGCAGGGCGCCGCTGTCGATCCAGCGCCGGAGGGTGTCGTCGCTGACTCCGAGGAAGCTCGCGGCCTCCCTGATTCGCAACTGCGTCATGAACGTGACTCTAGCGCCGCACCTGCGGCAATCCGATCTTTCTTCCGAAAGTCTCGGTTCTTCTCCGTGGTGACCGCCCGCGCCGGGGCCGGCCACCGCCTATCGTGGAGCCGGACGAGGAGGTGCGCGTGGTCCAGTGCGCGGTGATCACGGTCTCCGACCGGTGCGCGGCCGGGGAACGGGAGGACCGGTCGGGTCCGGTCCTGGCCGGGGCGTTGAGGGAGGCCGGCCACGACGTCACCGGCTACCTGGTGCCGGACGGGGCCGAGTCGGTCGGCTCGGCGCTGCGCGAGGCCCTGGCGGCCGGGGCGCTGCTGATCGTCACCACCGGCGGCACCGGCGTCGGGCCGCGCGACCGCACCCCGGAGGGTACCCGCGCGGTGCTGGACCGGTACGCGGCCGGCGGCGGCGCCTACCGCGAGGTGGTCTACGACAACTGCGGGCACTCGCCGCACATCGAGCGTCCGGCCGATTTCACCGCCGAGCTGCTGGCTCTGGTCAACGGCTGAACTGGTA